>JALYUK010000339.1 GCA_030853805.1 Actinomycetota bacterium
AGTTCAAATCGGCGTACGACGCCCTTCCGGACTTTGCAGTCAACCTTGAGAAGGCGAAGGCGCTGATCAAGGCAGCCGGCGCCGAGGGGAAGACTGCGACGCTTCTGGTGGGCACGCCGCATGAGAATGACGAGGGTGTCATCATCCAGGCCGCGGCCAAATCGATTGGGCTGAACATCAAGCTTCAGAGCATCCCCTACACCCAGCTGCTGGCGAAGATCGCCGACCCGAAGCACTCTTATGACGGGATCGTCATCGAATGGTCGTCGGACTATCCCGACCCTGGCGGCACGCTCTTCCAGAGCTTCGTCAGCGGGCGCGAGGCCAACTACACCTCGTACAACGTGCCATCGGTGGGTGCGGCGCTACAGGCGTCAGCCACTGAGACGAACTCAGCGAAGCGGGCGCAGGACTTCATCAGCGCCCAGAAAAAAATTGTTGAGGACCAGAGCTGGATCATCCTGTTCTCCCCCACAACCAACATGCCGCTATCGACGAAACTCGGCGGATACGACATCCGGCCGCTGTGGTACTGGGACAGCGGCTGGGCGGCTGACTTCAGCGGGATCTGATCGATGGTCACCACGGCCACCAGGGCACGCCGCGCTGGTCCGCTCAACCGCGCATCGACTCTCATCTCGCGGGGGCTACCGCTGGGTGGTCACCCGACGCTGCAGTACGCGCTCGGCCGGATACTGGCCGCAGTAGGGCTGCTGTTTGTCGCGTCGATCGTCGTGTTCTTACTCGAGCACCTGGCGCCGGGTAGTCCAGAAAGCGTGCTCCTTGGCGGCAGGCCCTCAACGCCGCAACTGCTCGCGTCGATCCGAAGTGAGTACCACCTCGACGCGCCGCTTCTGACCCAGTACTGGGACTGGTTGACCGGGGTCCTGCACGGAGACCTCGGCCAGTCGATCACCTTCAAGACAAGCGTCTCCAGCGTGATAGGTGCGCGGGTAGGTGTCACCGTCGAGCTCGGTATTTTTGCTGCGCTCATCACGGTCGTCGTCGGTATCACGCTGGGGGCCATTTCCGCCCTTCGCGCCGGACGTTTCACCGACAACGCCATCTCGCTCCTGGTCGTGATCTTGTCGTCAATCTCCGGCTACGTTTCGGGGATCATCCTGCTGGTTGTTTTCGGGGTAAACCTGGGCTGGTTCCCGATCCTGGGCACGGGCACGTCCGGTACCGATCGGCTTTACCATCTGACGCTGCCAGCGATCGCGCTGGCGATCAGCCTGATAGCGCTGATCGCCCGTACGACGCGCGCATCCGTCGGTCGAATCCTCGACGTCGAATTCGTGGATACCGCCCGCGCCCGCGGCCTGTCTGAACGGCGGATCTTCGCCAAACACGTCTTCCGTAACTCGCTCATTCCCATCCTGACCGTGTCAGGGCTGGCGGTCGGGTACCTGATCAGCGGCGCAGTGCTGGTCGAGTACACGTTCGGTCTCAGCGGGTTGGGCTCGCTGCTCGTGCAGTCCGTCGAGGGAAAGGACTACGCCGTCGTGCAAGGCGTCACTCTGCTGTTCACGGCGGTCTTCATCACAGTGAACCTGGTCGTTGATTTGCTCTACGGGCTCGTGGATCCACGCGTGCGGATTGGTCAGGGGTCGCGATGACCGCCGCCGTGCAGGTGAGCGCGATCCGCACTCGTCGCTGGATGCCCAGCTTGCCCGGGTCATGGAGCTTCTACGTCGGCGCGACCGTGATCGTGACATTGGTGGTCATCGCTCTCGCCGCACCACTGATAGCCCCGTACAACCCCAATGCTGTCGACCTGACCCACACGCTGTCCGGGTCCAGTTCCCAGCACCTACTCGGAACCGATGCCGCCGGGCGCGACATCCTGTCTCGCCTCGTGTACGGAACCCGACTCAGCCTGCTCGGACCGCTGGCGGTCGTCGCCACCTCGGTCGTCATCGGTGTCCCCGCCGGGTTGATCGCTGGGTACCGCGGTGGCTGGATCGACGCGGTTATATCCAGGATCAGCGACGTCGTGTTCGGCTTCCCACCGCTGCTGCTGGCGATCGTCATCGTGGCGACCTTCGGCGCTGGCTTCACTACGGCCACCATCGCGATTGCCATCACCTACATCCCGTTGCAGGCGCGCGTTACCCGAGCTGTTGTGCTCGTCGAGTGCCGCAAGGCCTACGTCGACGCCTGCAGGATGCAAGGCTTCAGCGCCCGCCGCATCGCGTTGAACCACATCCTTCCGAACGTGGCCGGGCCCATTACCGCGCAGTCGACACTAAACTTCGGTTATGCCCTGCTGGACCTGGCCGGCCTCGCATTCCTCGGCCTCGGCGTGCAAGCACCGACCGCGGACTGGGGCGAGATGCTGTCGGATGGCCGGCAGAACATATTGTTCTCGGTCACCGAAGTCGCCGTCGCCTCAGTTGTGATCGCGATCGCGGTCATCGCGTTCAACCTGCTCGGAGATTCGCTCGTGCGTCGGTTGAGCAAGGAGCGCTGACGATGACTGAAAACCCCGTTTCCGGGCCAGCGCAGGCCACGGACATGACACCACCGGCGCAGCACACATCGACCATGCTCGAGATCGCGAACCTCACTACCTCCCTGTTCATCGATGGGCGGCCACAACTCGTGGTCAGGGGCATGAACCTCACCGTCAGTGTCGGGGAGGTCGTAGGCCTTGTCGGCGAATCAGGCAGTGGAAAATCCATTACCGCACGATCGGTCATCGGGCTGCTGCCCCGGGGGTCGAAGGTTGAAGGACGCATCCGGGTTGGGGACGTTGACAGGCTTGCGATGTCTCGTCAGGAGTTGCGACAGCTGCGTGCTGAGACCGTCGCGATGATCTTCCAGGACCCGCAAGCTCATATCGATCCACTCTGGCGGGTCGAGGATTACGTCGGCGAAGGACTGCGAATCCACCAAGGCGTCAGCAAGAGCGTCGCTCGAGAGCGCTCCGCAGCCCTGCTGACCAGCATGGGGATCATGGACGCCGAACGCGTGTTGCACTCCTATCCGGGCCAGCTCAGCGGGGGGATGCTGCAACGGGTAATGATCGCGGGCGCCCTTTCGTGCGAGCCACAGTTGATCATCGCCGACGAAGCGACCACCGCTCTTGACGTCACCGTTCAGAGCGACATCCTCGCGATACTTAACGAGCTGCGACGCACTCGCCACATGTCGCTGCTGTTCATCACCCACGACCTGGGTCTCGCGTCCGTCATCTGCGACCGGATCGTCGTCATGTACGCAGGACAGGCCATGGTGATCCAGGACTCCGCAGGACTGTTCGCTGCGCCCGCACATCCCTACGCGGCAGCCCTCGTCGGTGCACGTCCAGATCCTGATCGCCGGGTCGCACGGCTGCGCTCGGTCGAGGGGCGGTCGGTATCGGCCCTGGAAGCGCCCTCGGGTTGCCCGTTCCGTTCGCGCTGCCCATACGCAATCGAAGACTGCGCCGATGCCCCGATGACCCTGGAACCCATCGGGCCCGGAGTCTCATCTGCGTGTATCAGGATTGACGAGATTCGTCCCCGACTCGCGCAGGAGGTCGCCCCCCGTGACTAACACCGAGCGAAGCGAGCGGTCAGCAAGAACGCCGGCTGAGTCCGATAACGCCGCTGTCCGCGTTGTAGGGCTGTCCAAGACATTCCAGACGCGAGGCCGGCACGGTGACGAAGCAGTACACGCAGTCCGCGACGTGTCGTTCACCGTGCCGCGCGGAACCTGCCTGGGTATCGCGGGAGAATCAGGCTCCGGGAAGTCCACCGTTGCGCGCATGATGGTCGGGCTCGAGACAGTGAGCGCCGGGGAGATCTGGGTCAATGGCTCGCGACTTGCGGAGCCACCACGCACCGCCGACCGCCGGGCCCATGCCCGCCGCGTGCAGATGGTCTTCCAAGATCCGTACGCATCCCTGGACCCCCGACAGACGATCGCCGCTGCCATCGACGAAGTGCAACGCGTCCACTTCGAGCGAACCGCTGCCGAACGTCGCACGCGAGTGTTGGAGCTGCTGGATGCAGTCGGTCTCGGTGAACGGTACGCCGACGCGTTGCCCCGCTCCCTGTCCGGCGGGCAACGGCAGCGCCTCGCCATCGCTCGAGCACTTGCCGCCGAACCGGCGGTCCTGGTGTTAGACGAGGCTGTGTCCGCACTCGACGTATCGACACAAGCGCAAATTCTCAACCTGCTAAGTGACCTGCGGACAGAGTTCTCACTGACCTACATTTTCATTTCGCACGATCTCGCCGTGATCCGTCAGATCTCCGACGATGTACTCGTGCTCTACCGCGGCCGCCTGATGGAGCAATCCTCAGCAGAACGCCTCTTCATCCAGCCCGCCCATCCCTACACCCAGCTCCTGCTCGACTCCGTCCCAAGACCAGGCATGGAACTCGAGAAGCGCCCCGATCGCGGCACGCTGGACGAAGCGGGCTGTCTCTTCGCTGGCCGCTGCCCGCGCGTGCACGCACGATGCGCCACCGAACCGCCCGAATTCCCACTGCCTTCCGACGGTCGAAGCCGATGCTGGCTCGCCGATACGTCCCCGACGAACGAAACGCCTCCCGCCTCCGCACCACGTACCCAAGGAGATCCCAAATGACTAACACTGAGCTACGCACCGAAGAAGGCACCCTTGCCGTACCTGGTGGCAACGTCTGGTACAAATCCGTCGGCGAGGGTGATCTTCCTCCGCTACTAGTCGTGCACGGCGGACCCGGCTTCCCCCACAACTATTTGGAGCCGTTCGAGGACCTCGCCGTTAACCGGCGAGTGATTTTCTGGGACCAACTCGGCTGCGGAAAGTCCGAACTCCCAACAGACACATCACTGTGGACGATGGAAAGGTCACTTCAAGAAGTCGACGCAGTACGCGAGCAACTGGGGCTCGACCACCATCACCTGTTCGGTAACTCATGGGGCGGCATGCTCGTCCAGCAGTACATGCTCGACCGCCAGCCTGAAATGACCAGCCTGATTGTGTCGAACAGCCTGGCCAGCATGCAGAGGTTCGCCCAGGACACGCTGCGTCTGAAAGCTGAGCTCCCGCAAGAGGTGCAGGACACAATCAAGTACCACGAGGACAACGAGCTTTACATGTGCCCGGAATACCAGGGCGCGATCGCGGTCTGGTACCAAACCTATATCTGCCGCCAGCAGCCGTGGCCGCTCGGCCTCGAGCAGGCTTTCGCTGGTGTCGGCATGGACATCTACATGACCATGATTGGCCCGAGCGACTTCAAGGTGACAGGCAATTTGAAAAACTGGGACATCATGGCCCGGCTGGAAGAGATTTCCGTTCCCACCCTTTTCGTCGCAGGGCGCTACGACGAGTGCACCCCGGAGCACATGAAGATGATGCACGATCGGGTACCCGGCGCGGAATGGGCCTTGTTCGAGAACAGCGCCCACATGCCATTTTACGAAGAGCGCGAGGACTGCATGCGGATTGTTGGCGATTTCATGTCCCGCGCCGAAACAACAGTGAGCTGAGGTACGCGCATATGCCACTCATCGAACTCGACGGCATCACACTCAACTACCGACTTGAAGGCGACGGCAGCGAGACAATCGTGCTGGTCAACGGCCTCGCAGATGACCTCGACTCCTGGATGCTGCAGGTTCCCGATCTTATCGCGGCCGGCTACCAGGTTTTGAGCTTCGACAACCGCGGTGTCGGCGCTTCGGATAAGCCAATCGGGCCCTACTCGACCGCGGTAATGGCTGATGATGTCAAACAATTAGTCACTGCCCTATCCATCAC
>JALYUK010000376.1 GCA_030853805.1 Actinomycetota bacterium
CGATCTGCGCGATACCTGCCATCGCGGTGACCCGACCGGTCCAGAACGTCGGCCAGGTGCCCGCGAGACTATCCGTGGCCATCCAGGTGCTCAAATACGGTGACCGCACCGCCAAGGGCGTGGCCGGCGGGCGGATCGGGGTGAACGTAGGAACGGCAGTACGACCACCCTTAGCAGCCAACGGCGCGGGTGTCCTGGTAGCCAGGGCCGTGCTAGCCAACGCCTGCGGCGACAACGCCCACCCCGTGGCTGCCACACCCAACCCCGCGGCACCGGTCAACGTCAGGAAGTTCCGCCTCGAATGACGCGCCTGCACACCGGACGCGGGAGACGTGGAGGACGCGGGGGACGCCTGATCAACAGGCTCTCTATCTGTCATGCAGGTCACACTCCACCTGCAATCAAAAACTGTCAAGACCCATCACGAAACCACCTTGTATGAACGGTTCTGTCCGGTAGTAACCGTTTTACCTTGACTTAGTAAAGGAAACATCAAATACCGCCCCTCAATCAACCTCCCAGTGACTGGTCGTGGTCCTGGTGGCGGTGGTGGTCATCGCCGTGGGTGGGAATTGCGTGCAGGTGTGCTGGGTATGTTCTTGGGGTGGCCGCTACCGGTGGCCAGGACGGGCAGGGGTGTGGTGGGTCATCAGGCGTGGTTGACGGGCATTACCGCCCGAATGTCGGTGCGGGCCCCGTTGCGGATGGTGGCGTATTCGGTGGATACCGCTGTCATCAAACGTGGGCCCGATCACTACATCGCCGGGGTGAGCATCGTGGTCACCGACGATTCCGCGGGTTCCTAGTGTGGCCGTGCAGGCGTTCGAACCGGATCAGGCACGCAGCCTGGCCGGTGCATTGCTGCAGGGGGCCGATAACGCGCAAGCGCTGTCCTGGTCCGAGCAGGAAACCTCCGTGCAGAGAACCTCCGGCCAGGCAACCGAGGACACCGCGCACCCGTCGCTACTTCTGGGTGGTTGCTGATGGGGAAGGAGCGGTGGCCGCAGATCGCCTGGGTCCGTGATCCTGGCACTGGGTCGGTCCCGGGGATGGGACACGCGAGCTATCCCGGCAGTACCGCACTGTGTGGGAAATCCGCGCCCTACCTGGGCGACCCGTGGCCCAGGACCGACGCGCACTGGTCCTTTCCGTTCGCCCGGTGCCCCGCGTGCGCGCAACGGTTGTATCACCCGGCCCGGCCCTAACAACACCACGACTCCGCCCACAGGTCCCACAGCGCTGCAACGCTTTGGCATAGCGATACCTTGCGCACCGCGAGCAGGGTGAGGGGATATCCACACCACCACCGAAAGTGCGCTAGAGCCGTTCCCCGGGCGGTCCCACCTAGTGGAAGGTGTCGGGACGGGGATCGTTGGTGTCGCCCAGTGCGCGTAGGTGTATCGAGCGAACGAGGTCGATGGTGGGTTTGACGACGAATAACACGGATCCGATGAGGAAGAGCCAGTCCGCCAGTCTGGTGGTTGACGTGAAGAAGAAGAACGCGCTTCCGATGAGGAAGCAGGCCGCCGCGGCGAAGTCCACGGCGGTACGCACTACCTGGTAGCGCCAGAAAATCTCGATGTGTCGCGGGCTGAGATCGTTTAGGACCGGGCTGAGGAGCGGCACTCGGTGTCGGGTCACAGTCGGTCGCCTTCCTGCGCTGCGCGCACAATGTTGAACTGCCAGATTTACGGTGCCCACCTTAACTGGGCGACACCGGCGCACCCCTTCACCGAGTCAGAACTATGGATTGAATGAACTGCCGAACTCCCAGGGGTACCAGGCACCCGTGGCAACACGGGTAATTGTCCTGATCCAGGCCAACGAAGCCGGTGATTGGTCTGATGGCGTTCATCGCGGTGGGCAGACTGAGATCTCCTCATGCCTGCTCGATGCGTCCACGGCATCTGGTCAGGCAGCCGGGCGAGGTTTCGGCATTCGTCGCGCTTTGGTGACGACTGTCGACCCCTGGTGACAAAGGGTCGACTTCGCGTTGAGAATGGGGCTGGCATTGTCGGGACGGGAAAGGGATCGGAGGTACTCATGTGCCGGTGGCTCGCGTACTCCGGATCCCCGGTGTTGGTGGAGGACCTGCTGTACAAGCCCCGGCATTCCCTGGTCGTGCAGAGCCTGCATTCCCGGTTGGGAGCCGAGACGACCAATGGTGACGGGTTCGGGCTGGGTTGGTACGGCGATCGTGAGACGCCGGGTGTTTTTCGTAGCACGGAACCGGCGTGGAACGACGTGAATCTACGGGAGCTGGCAGGGCACATCATCTCGCCACGCTTTTTTGCTCATGTGCGGGCCTCGAGTGGTTCGCCGGTTCAGCTGAGCAACTGTCACCCGTTCCGTGAGGGTGCCTGGTTGTGGATGCACAACGGTGGCATCAATGGTTTCGCCGAGCTGAAGCGTGACCTGGTGCTGGCCGTTGACCCGGCGCTGTTTGCGAAGATTCAGGGCAGCACCGACTCCGAGCTGATGTTTTACCTCGCGCTCACGTTCGGCCTGGTGGACGACCCGCCTGCGGCGGTGGCTCGGATGGTCGCCCTGGTGGAGGAC
>JALYUK010000380.1 GCA_030853805.1 Actinomycetota bacterium
CGATCTCGGCGCGGTCCGGGTCGACCTGGTCGCGGTCCTGGTCGCTCATCTGGTGCAGTCTGCCCGCCGAGGCCGGTGGAGAACCGGGTTTTGCTCGGGAAGTGCAGGGCGCCGAAGACCTGGGTACAGCCGGGCCCAGTTCGGGCTGGCGTGGCGCGAGCCCGTCACACAGGTCCCTCACCCGGAGGCGTGAGTGGAGATAACCCGCAACGACATCCTGACCGGGATCTGACCAGGATGGAATACAAGGTGAGCACAGGTGACTGCACCCTTCCCCACTGGCCACCAGGTACGTCCTGGCAAAAAGCCACGACTCCCCGTGATTCCAGTGAAGTGATCGGACTCAATCAGATGACACCCCCAGGCACGTCAGTCGCTTCCGAACCACCGACAGTTACCCGGAATAAGAGCTGCTTGGCCCGCATCACGGACGCCCCAACGTATGCGCGACGCCCCAACGTATGCGCGTCAGCTAGAAGATCGTCTCGTAGCTCCCACCCCGCGTCGAGCACCTACCGAAGCAAGGGATCCTTCAAATGCGCACGGTTCGCAGGAATCCGACCTGCGACGACGAGCATCAGAATCACTCCAGGGTTGCGGCGCAATAGCGCCAGTCCTAGCGCGCCGTTCTCGACCTCAGCGTGCGCCATAGACCTGGTTTGGATCTGCAGGCACAGGGCGGAGCATCTCAACCGAAACCCACCGCTGTACGACAATTAAATCTGACCCATCCTCGCCCGTGGCAACCTCGACGACGAGCGCGAACCAGCGATACGACCGACGCGTCCACGCGAGCACAAATACTTGTCGGGGCACGTCGTGCGGGTGGTTGCCTTCGCGCAGCCAGGCGTGACGGGTGCCAGACGGAGTTGGCCACGTTCGCTCACGCCGGGTCTGCCCCACCTTCGCATCATATCGAACATGTGTTCGCACAGAGCCGAAACTAGCAGCTTCTACCCCAGGCTCCCGGACAGCGACTCGCGTCAGGACCTTCACTCCTACCAAGCCACCGAAGCGACGATTCCTCCTTCAGGAAGCACCAGACCTGACGGAGGTACCGGTCGTGAGCTACCGCAACAAGGCAGACGAGGTGGCCTACCAACGAGACCGCGCACACGGCCGGCCGCGCTATGTGGACGCCGAACCGGCCCGTCGCAAGCTTCAGCAACTGCTCGACGCCGATGTGCCTGTTCGAGCGCTGAGCCGCAACAGCGGAATAAGCGCCCCCGCGATCCATGCGATCGCCAACGGGGATCGGACCCACGTCCACCGCAAAACCGCGCAGCAAATCGCCCAATTAAGGCTGGCCGACATTTACGAACAGCCACAGACAGGGCTTGTGCCCAAGGTCGGAGCAGTCCGACGGCTGCATGCACTGATGGCCATGGGCTGGACGAAGGACCTCCTCACCGAGGCCGGCGCGACGAGCTTGCCCCGCGTCCTCAGCGGCCCCGGCAACCTGATCACCCTGGCGAAGTGGCGTGAAATCAAGGACGTCTACGACCACCTGAGTATGACGCCGGGGCCGTCACCACAGACCAAGCGACGCTCCCTCAGACGCGGGTATGCGCCCCCACTGGCTTGGGATGACGGCACCATCGACAATCGGTACTCGCGACCCCAGACCGCTGAGTTCTTGCCCGCTGGAACGGACACGATCGACAAGGTGGCCGTCGAACGGGCAATACTTCGCACTGGAGCTGCCACCACGCTCACGCCGGCCGAACGACTCGAGGTAGTGCGCGCCATGGCGGCGGCCGGCGCATCAGACCCACAGATCGCTCAACACCTCAACGTCGTGGACCGCACGATCTTGCGGACCCGGCAGCGACATGGCATACCCAGCGCCCTGGGGACGACACCTGCACCGAGCGAAACGGACTGGGATTCTCGCGAAGCGCGAGCGATCACCAGCCCCGAAACCGACCCTTCTGGGGATCGCGGCCGTCCTAGGACACGCGTGCACGACATCAGCCCACCGGCTAGGTCCGTCCGGCGCTGACCCAGCCGGCGAGTCGGTTGCCTCTCGCGCGCAGCACGGACCTCAACCAGGATCCATCGCGCGGCGGGTTCGCTTGGGCAGGCCAACGAGTCCTGGCACCACGTGAGCCGGGCTCCCCCTCACCCTGATGCACACCGTCCCGGGGCCTGGGCCGACATGAGGTGTTCTCTGCCCGACCGTCCTATGGCCACCACGACCTCGGCAGCACCCTCAGGAGAACCCCCGATGGAAAGAAGTTCATGAGCGACACGGCAGCAACCAAAGAAGAGGTCCTGGACCAACAGCTGGAGATCGAGACGGGCCTTCGGCCGGCAGTTACCGGTGCCGCCGAGTCAGTCGAGGATCGAGTCCGCGTCGCTGAGGAGACGAACCGCGCCAGCGGTCGCAGCGGCACCGAATACCAGGAGGCTGCGGCCTGGACCTACGAGGAGCTGTTGCCTGGATACGATCCGCACCGCTGAGCACAACTCACCTCGCTCGTCGTGCGGGTGCCCCGTCTCCCCCGCGTAGGTGTGCTCAGGACGATCAACGTCTCGCCTTCGAAGGTCACGCGGCGAGCACGGGTTTGCTCTGCACGCCTTTCGCCCGCAGACGGTGGATGCGCTGAAGCACGTGCGGGGTGGGTCGTCCTCGCTCGAGGAACCGGGCCAGCGCGTCACCTAGACCGGCTGCGGCAACGAACTGGTCCGCCTCTTCTTCGGCCATCAGGTTTGCGTGACGCTCCGCCCACGGGCCGGCGTACGACAGAGCAACCACCAGGGCGCCGATCACGCCGAACACGGCGCGACCCTCATTGATGCCCTGCACCAATGCCATGGCGCCCGTGACGAAGCGCATGCGCCACGCCAACGCAGTCAGCGGGAACCAACCGATAGCCCGACCGACGCCGCGGCTGAACGACTGAAGCATCCGCCACGGCAGAAGCCAGAACTCCAGCGCGACGTCATAGCGGGTCTGGCCCGAGCGGATCCGACCGATCGCGTGGGTCAGCAGCGCGGCGACCTCATCGGGGCGAACGCGGGCGGCCGCGATCGCCTCAACCAAACCCTGCGACACCACCACGGTTCTTCGACCAGCAGCACCGACTCGGATACCTGCCTGCCCGTCTCGCACCAGCAACTCCACTGCAGGCGAGGCCAACTCAAGCTCCTCGAGCACAGCGATCGCCGGCCGCAAAGCTGCCAGCTCGTATTCGCGCGGCTCTCGTGCCCTCGCCAACATCCGCACCGCGAGGGTCTCCGCACGCCCCGTTGCCAGCACGCCGAGGACAACGACTTCCACGGCGAAGAACCCAGCGCCCAGGACAGGGTGCACGACCGCGCCAACCAAGCAGATAACGATCGTGCTCACCACCACGCCGACTCCCTCGAACACAACTCGGCACAACCTTCGACAACTCCTCATCGCGACCACTCCTCTCGACATAACCACTCGCGCAGATGGCTCGATCTGGCGGCTGGTTGCCGCCAGCCCGAGCCGCACTCCTTAAGGCTTGCAAGGCCCAGTTTCGCTTGCCGCCCCGACAACCCGCCGTACTTATCCACAGACAGTGACAGGTCTCGGTGCTCGAGCGTGACGACCTGTCTGGATGGTCCGAGACCACACAAACCGAAGAAGGACCGGACATGACGACACCAACATGCTCGCGACAGGCAGCGCTGGAGACGATCACAGCGATTGCCAGACTGCTTCACCGCGCAGCTGAACGCAGTACCGACCAGGCGGATGCCGAAGGACCCCGATCAGCCCTCCACGTCCGCACTCTCGGCATACATCTGACCGCTGCCAAGACCGCCCTGCTCGTACCTCCTGAGCTGGATCCCTATTGGCCCCAGCCGACCCAGGACAACCCGCTGGAGCTGCTGCGCGCAGCCGAACAACTTGCCCGCTCAGTGCCGATCGACAAGACGACCGAGGGGTTCTCCATCATCGTCGGCGACATCGCGGATCTGCTCCACGAGGCCGGGTCGTGAGCAGCGCGACGACGGTAGACCAGCGGACCATCGGCGAACTACTACTTGACGCGGACTTTCAAGCCCGCCAACTGCTGCTGGACGTGGTCGGCGACGATGCGCCGGCAATGTTGCGCACCTGGGGCGAGGTCGTTCAGGCAGCTGGTGACCTGTGGGTATCATTGCCGACCACTGCGCCAGGAAGACCGGTCGATGACCCCTCGATGCGGCGCCTGGACACGATGAGCCAAGCGCAGCACCGGGCGCAGCTGAAGCAAGGCTGGCCCGGTGATGGACCGGCTGACGAGCGGCTCCTGAACATCGCAGATAACTTCCAGCGTGTGGCCGAGTTGGCCACCGGCCCAGGACGGCAGGCACGTCCGACATCCGAGCCAGCACGCGCCGACCTGAACGCGGCACGAATGCGGGTCATTCACACCCTGTATGTCGGTGCTCACGCTGTCGGGATGGCGGTTCACCAGCACATCGATGATGTTCGGACGGCTGCTGACAACCACTCCTCAGCACGAGACACGCGAGGGATACCCCGCGGGCAGGATGCCGCGATCAGAATCGGGGCGTTCGAACAGCTTGCCGGTAGTTACGTAGGCAACCGCTTCAGCCGCGCGATCGCCGGCGAGCACCACAC
>JALYUK010000390.1 GCA_030853805.1 Actinomycetota bacterium
ACCGGCTCGCGGGCACCGTGAGCGTGACGAGCAGCGAGAGCAGGAAGACAGCCCGCAGACCCCCGGAGGCGCCCGGTGGTAGCAACGATGTCGGGAGCAGATCGATGAGGAACCACGCGACGACGGCAGTAGTGATCCACGGTACGTGGCGGCGCCGATCGGCGAGGTCGACATAGAGGCAGGCCAGGATCAGCCCGGAGGTGTAATAGGGATAGGTGCCCGGATCCAGGAGCATCCGCACGGCGAGGGCCACGGCCGGGATGGCGAACGCACGGTCGATGCGTAGGCACCAGAGCGCGAGGACAACGGCGAGAATCAGCTGCGCCATCCGATCCCAGCCGGGGGTCTGCGCGGCCGTCACGCCCAGTGCGCGCAATGCGGAGTCGGGCGCATTGACGATCGTGAACGAGCTGATGGATGTTGTCCGGTGGTCTGCCAGGAGGAAGGGCAGCCACGGCAGCGCACACAGACCCGCGTAGGCGGCCAGTAGGCGCACGCGCCCCACCGGATACAGCAGTAGGAGTGCCGCGAAGGGCAGCGCCCAGGGTTTCGCACCGGTCGCGGCAGCCAGCAGGACGACGGTCAGCCATGGTCGACGTTGCGCGACGGCGACCATCGCTGCCGTCGTCAGGGTCAGCGCAAGGACGTCGTCGAGGTGCCCGTAGTGAACGCTGAGGACCGACCATGCGGGTATCAGCAGGGCGCCGGCGTACAACGTGATCCGGGCAGAGACCGGCTCACCGCGCAACGTCGCACGCAGATCCAACAGGAATTTCAGGTTGAGCGCGCCGAGCGCGGTCATCAGCAGGGCGGCGGCATACGCGTTCAACGGACCGCTGATACCCACCACGACAGCTGCCACCAGCAGCGTCAGCGGACCCATCTGCAGATCGGGATGGGTGGCGTAGACATGCAGGCCGCCGCCAGGCGTGCCCGGCTGCAGCAACGAGCGTCCTCCGGTGACGAAATAGTGCCACGAGTACAACCCGCCGATGCCCTGCAGCATCGACCAGACGAGCACCCAGACGCCCAAAACCAGCCACACCTGTGTTCGTGAACGTCGATCGACGAGTCGTGCCGGCAGCCGCTCGAGAACTGGAGTCGCAGCATGGGGAGAGCGATCCGCCTGATGCACTGACACATCCGTATTGTTCCGCGCAGGAGCTGTGAAGGTGCTGAATGGAGTGGGCTGCCCGGCGCCGGGAGTTTCTGCACGGATCGAGCGCGCGGACCCCGCCGCCCAGCTGGTAGCAGAGCGGCGGGTCCGAAAATCACCGAGCAGAGTCACGGACCGGTGGTGGCGGACGTGCCGCCCTGGGGGGCCTGTCCGGACACGCCGGGTGTCGTGGCGCCGGAGGAAGCACCCCCGTCAGTGCTGTTGTCAGAGGCCTTGTTCTCGGTCCCCTCATTCTCCTGATCGGTTTGAGTGGCCAGGACTTTCGCATTGCCCGCGTCGATGATCACGTCGGTTTCCTTGGTCGACGTGACGACCGTGACGCTGTAGACGACGTTGCCGCCCTCATTGGTGAGCTCGACCGAGGTGGCCGTGCCACCGGTCACGGATCGAGCACCCGCGGCAGCAGCCTGTGCCAGATCGATCCTGGCTACCTTGGTCAAAGCAAGGGCGGCGGCAGCTTCGCTACCGGAATCCTCTTTGGCACTGGTGGTGATCGAGGACCGGTAGGTGGCTTTGTCGTTACCGGCGCCATTGGAGGTCGAGGCGTATGCCAGGCCCGCTCCACCGAGTAGGACGGCACCAGTGACGGGTAGTGCGATCGCGATGGGCAGCATTCGTCTGCGGGTGATAAAAGTGGGGGTCTTCATGGTCGTCGGTCCTTTGCGGTAGGTCGCCCTCGAGGTCGGGCTGATGACCGATAGGTTCCTATTCGCGTGCTGAACCGGGCCTGAACGATGCTGAGGGCGCTCTCAGTCCGGTTGCGCCCTGCAGGCCTTCAGCGGGCACACAGCGGATTGCATGCACAGTGGAGCGTTCACTAGCGGCAGCCGGATCGGTACGCGACAGATCCGGGGCGGGACGATTCGTGGCACGAAGATGAGGGGAGTCACCGATGGCGTCGCACGAGAAGCACCAGGCGCGACCTGTCCACGCCGCTGATCGAAATGACGACAACGCCCTGCCGGGTGTCGCCGTGTATGTCGACCTGGACAACACGGTCATCGACGGATCCGCTCTTTTCCACGTCGGTCGTGCGTTGGCAGCGCAGGGGTTACTCGAGCGCGGCGTGCTGATGCGGATGGCGGCTCACCATGCGGTCTACCGGATCGCCGGTGAGCGCCCGCGTCTCATCGACGCGGCACGCGAACGCAGCCTCGGTCTCGCTGCCCAGCTACGGGTGGACGATGTTCTGGACAGCGTGACGCAGATGTATGACGAAATACTTGCGCCGCGGCTGTCGACGGGGATGGTGGCTCGCCTGGACGCGCATCGACGCGCAGGTGCACATGTCTGGCTCGCAACAGCGGCCCCGGTCGAGCTCGCTGAGCTGATCGCGTTCCGATTAGGCCTGTCCGGGGCGCTCGGTACCCGTGCCGAAGTGGTCGACGGCGCGTGGACCGGCCGACTGGATGGACAGTTGCTGCACGGCCAGGCGAAGGCATGTGCTGTTACCGATCATGCGGGGGAGCATGGTTGGGACCTCGCGGACTGCGTCGCGTACAGCGACTCGTTGCAGGACATGCCGCTCCTCAGCGCGGTCGGTCACCCGTGCGCAGTGAACCCGGAGCGTTCCCTTCGGTTGATCGCCCAACGGCGCGGGTGGCCGGTCCTGCAGTTCCGCGATGGCCAGGCGCGCCGGCGGATGAGGGTTGCCCGTAGATCCAGCTGATTCGTCGGTGAACTGCTCACCTCATGGTGCTGCCGGCAGGGTCACCGTGAACACCGCGCCAGGATGGTTGTCGGTGATCGCCACCTTGCCGCCGTGCCGGATCACGACATCGTGCACGATAGCCAGCCCCAGGCCTGCGCCTCCGGCATCACGGCCGCGGGCGTCGTCCAGCCGGGTGAATCGTTCGAAAACCCGCTGCCTGTCCGCCGGTGCGATACCGGGTCCGTCGTCGCCGACCGTGAGTACCACCTCCCCGGGCGTTGATTCAAGACGCACGACGACCAACGTGTGTGCGTGTCGTACCGCGTTGTCCAGCAGGTTGCGGGCGATGCGGTCCAGTGCTGCACGGTCACCGAGCACCTGGCCGGCAGACACTGCGCTCGCGTCCACGCGAACTCCACGACTGCCCGCACGGCGCACCTCATCCAGGACGAGATCGTCGAGATCGACCAGTTGGCGGTGGGAGTCGGTGTTCGCGTCCATCCGCGCCAACGCGAGCAGGTCATCCACCAGGTAGGACAGTCGCTCGGTGTCGGTGAGCATTTCACCGAGTCGGGCGACATCGACGTGTGTGTCGGGATGCAACGTCGATATCTCCAGTTGCGCGCGTAACGCTGCGACGGGATTGCGCAGCTCGTGCGCTGCATCGGCCACGAACTGCCGCTGAGTGGCGCTGGATGTCTCGATACGGGCGAGCAGGTCGTTGAACGTGTCGGTCAGTCTGCCGAGTTCGTCGTTGCTCAGAGCCGGTTCGAGACGGCCGATCACCCCCGTCCCAGGGAGCGCCGCCGCCTGTCGACGGATGGATTCCACCGGCTTGAGGGCACGTCCGACCAGCAGCCAGGCCACCAGTGCCAGGGCGAGCGACAAGAGGGGCACCCCTGCCGCCAGCGTGCCGATGAGCTCGCTGGTGCTCTGCTGGATGTCCTTGGTGGGCAGCGCCGCGTATACCGTCACCGGGCCCGCAGGGGTGCGGACTTTGAGCGCAGCCACTCGGTACGGACCGTCGCCGTCGTCGCGTGGTTCCTCATCGATCTGCTCCCGACATCGTTGCTACCACCGGGCGCCTCCGGGGGTCTGCGGGCTGTCTTCCTGCTCTCGCTGCTCGTCACGCTCACGGTGCCCGCGAGCCGGT
>JALYUK010000414.1 GCA_030853805.1 Actinomycetota bacterium
ACGATGACCGATCGGTTGGACCATGCTGCTGCGAATCCACCGATCGGCCAGGATGCTTCGAGCCGGTCGGCCGATGTGCCGGACCACCTGTTGACGCTGGACTTGAGTCACTCAGTCATCGACCCAGCGGGAGACACGACCATGTCCGACCAGTACCCACCCTCGAACGGCAACCAGCCCTCATGGGGTCCAGGAAACCCACCCGGGAACGGTGGCGGCCCACCGAAGGGGAACTGGAACCCGCCCTCGCCTCCCGCGCCGCCGGCCCCGAAGCGCAACTGGTTCGCGCGGCACAAGATCCTCACCGGCATCGGGGCCCTGATTCTGATCGCTGCTGCGGCATCTGCGGCGGGCGGCGGCGGATCGAGCGCTGCATCAGGATCCCCTTCGTCGGACACATCCATCTCCACAGCCGGTCCGACATCCGCGAAGAGCGCAGCGAGCACCCCGAAAACGTCATCTTCGCCGACAAAGAAGCCCACCGAGGCCAGCGCACGCAAACCAGGGATCGGTGCCCCCGTCAAGGACGGCAACCTGCAGTTCGTAGTGACCAAGGTCCGGACCGGGGTATCTCAGGTCGGCGATGAGTACCTCAACCAGAAGGCCCAGGGCCAGTACGTCCTGATCTCGATCACGGTGACGAACGTCGGTAAGAAATCCGAGACGTTCTCCGATTCGGATCAGAAGGTGCAGGATGCACAAGGCCGCACCTTCAGCGCGGACAGCGCCGCAGGGATCTACCTCAAGGACAACCAGGTCCTGTTCGAGACGATCAATCCCGGAAACAGCGCACGTGGGGTACTCGCCTTCGACATGCCCGTCGGTGCCACACCCGTGTCGATCACCCTGAAAGATCTGTCGCTGTTCTCCGGCGGCACCACGGTCGCGCTGAAGTAGCCGAATCCGATTGCCCCAGTGCTGATCTCACACATCACGACCTCCCGCGATTACCCGGCCCGGGCGCGCCGGTGTATCGTCTGGCAGGTTCGCGAGTGTAGTTCAGTGGTAGAACATCAGCTTCCCAAGCTGAATATGCGAGTTCGATTCTCGTCACTCGCTCTACGCAGCAAAAGCGCCCCGCCCGACAAACCTGTCGGGCGGGGCGCTTCGCGTGGCGCTCAGGACTGGTGGGTGCCCATCAGCACGGCCCGGCCGAGGCCCTTGAAAACCAGGTTGAACGCGACAATTGTCGGTGAGACCGACGCGTCGACGCCGAGGGTTTTCGCGCCTACGGCATGTACGACGAAGTAGTAACGGTGCGCGCCATCGCCTTCGGGTGGCGCGGCACCGGTGAAGGCGAAACTGCCGGCGTCGTTGCGGACATGGAAGGAGGCACCGGGCGTCTGTGCACCCTCTGCGCCGGCTCCGGCGTCCAGGGAGGTCACCGACGCCGGCACATCCACCAGCGTCCAGTGCCAGAACCCGGACGGGGTCGGTGCATCCGGGTCGAAGCAACTCACGACGTAGGACTCGGTGCCCTCCGGCGCACCGGACCACGACAACTGCGGCGAGGTATCTCCACTGGCGGCAACCTGCCCGGATTTCAGCGGCTCGCCGTGAGTGACGTCATCGCTGGTGAGGGTGAACGACGCCACCTTGGGCAGCGAATCGTAAGGGTCGGGGGCTACGGGGCGTTCGAAGTTCGGCATGCCCTCGACAGTACCCACGTCAGTGATGCTCGGGATGAGCCCCGTGCTCCCTGCCCCCGGTGCGACACTCCGAACAGATGCCCAGCAGTGCGGCGTGATCGGGCACGAGATCGAAGTCCAGCTCCTCGCGCACCCGCTGCTGCAGCCCTTCCAGCCACCCGACAGGGATGTCGAAGAACCGCAGACAGACCGTGCACTGCAGGTGCGCGTGCTCCGGATGGGTGCTCTCGCCCGATACCGACGGTGCCACGTGGTAGATCGTCGGCCCACCCGGCACGTGGGTATGCGCGATGACCCCGATGGACGCCAGCGACTGCAAGGTGCGGTAGACAGTCGCCCTGTGCACCCCCGACTCGCGGGCGTCGACCTGCGTCGCGATCGCCTCGGCGTCCAGATGCCCACGACTCAGGTCCAGGACCTCCAACACCGCGCGACGGGCCGGCGTGACCCGCTCACCGGTCTCGCGTAGCTGTTCCAATGCTTTTCGCACCGCGTCCGATTCGCCGATCATGATGCACCACGTTCCATCAGTGTGCCCAGGGTGGATCGCAGCTTGGAGGCAATCGTTGCCTGACGCACTCCGCGCGCCGCGAGATGGTCGGTGACGCCGTCCAGGAAAGCGATCCCACCGTGCACGAGCTCGACCTCCATCTCGTGCCAGGACCGGTCCTGTTCCGGGTCGATGAAGTTACGCGCCGTGACGAGGTCATCACAGGTCGTCGCCAGGTGGACGCCACCACCACTCAGATCCCATTCAGTACGCCGGGTGTCGACACGGCACACCGGGTGTACCGCCCGATCCGCGATGACCGTCGCCAGGTGGTCACGGAAGAGCTGCGGCAGCGTGCCGTCGTCCTGCACCGAGTCCAGCGGCAGCCAGATCTCCTCGCGGGCGTCCTCGCCGCGCGGCAGCTTCAGGTGCCACCCGGCATCGGTGCCACCGAGGCGGCGCCGCACTGTGATGCCCTGCCGCGCAAGGGTCACGTCGTCGGTATCGAAATACGTTGCCACGAGATGGAACCGACGCTCCCCGGACACCACGCTGACTGCCGGCCAATCCGCGGGGTCCGGTGGCTGCTGCTCGTCCTCCAGCGAGAACTTCCGCTCGATCTCCAGATGGGAGGTCGGCGTGACGCGGACACTCTGGCGCAACCACTCGGCGTACGCCGGGTCGATCGCCACCAGCGGGATCGCCACGATCGAGGGGGCCGGCTCGCTGTGCAGATCGCGTACCCGATCAGCCAACACCTCGAACGCCGCGCTGGTGGTCGCCGCGAACAGCAGGACCTCGCGACGGTGGCTCACCTCGCCGGGGGCAGTGCGATAGATCGACGTCGTCGGGGCCAACTGCTGAATGCCGGCAGCAAGACCCTCGGCGACGAGGGCCTCCGCGATACGTAATGCCTGTTCCTCGTCCACCGCGGTGATCTGCACCTGCACGAACTGCGACGTCACGTCGTCATCCTTGCTCATCATCGGCGTGCGGCTCGCAATGTGCGTCACGGTAGGACGTCATCTGCCCGAGAGTCCGCGCCGCGAGCGCAGCGTGACCGATGGCGCGCGTCACGCAATCAGCGGCTGCTTCCAGGATGCCGTGCATGCCGGCGGCATCCGGCGCGTCCCGGGAACCGGTCGCGAGCGTGAAGACCGTGTCGCCGTCCAGCATGGTGTGCACCGGCCGCACGGCACGGGCCAGCCCATCGTGCCCGATGCCCGCCACCTTCTGACATTGCGCTTTGGTGAGGCGGGCGTCGGTAACGATGACCGCGAGTGTGGTGGCGCGGCCGGGTTGCAGGTCGTCGCCGCCCGACCGTTCTGCCGCCGCCTCCCACGAATGCGCCGGACGTGCGTGCTCGTGCGGGTGCAGGTCCTCGAACTCGCCCGCGAGGCCGAACCGGGCGGCATACAACTCGCCGGTCCTCGCATCCACTGCGGAGCCGAACGCGTTGGCCACCACGAGAGCGGCCACAACGGTGCCGTCGGCCAGCAGCTGGCTGGCCTCACCGACTCCGCCCTTCAGATCGCCGAGTTTGGCTCCGGTGCCCGCACCGACGCAGCCCTGCGGCCGTACACCTGACTCGCGGTCACCTGACATGCGTGCGTCGGTGTAGGCCTCCTGACCGAAGCTCGCGTCCGGCCGCGTCCAGTACTGACCCCCGCGCAGCAGGTCGAAGATGACGGCTGCGGGCACGATCGGCACCACCTGGCCGGGCGCCCCGATCCGGAAGCCGACGCCCGCCTGCGCCAGTTCATGCATCACCCCGTCAGCCGCTGCCAGCCCGAACGCCGAGCCGCCGGACAACACGATCGCGTCGACGCGGTCGATGACGTTACGCGGATCCAGGAGGTCGGTCTCCCTCGTGCCGGGCGCACCGCCGCGCACGTCGACACCCCCCGTCGCACCGCCGGTGGGCGCCAGGATGCACGTCGAACCGGTCAGCCAACCATCGCCGACGCGCTGGTAGTGACCGACGCCGATGCCGGGCACGTCGCTCAGGGAGTTGGTCGGGCCTGCCGCTGGACTCACTTCGGCATCGTCGCACGCGGTCCCGCACGCGTCGCGGTCCCGAGTCGACACCACCCCGCTCGGGTAGGACTACTCACCGGTAGGAGTATTGTTACTCACCAGTATTCGCGAGACCACCATCTTCAGGAGTTGGCCGATGAGCCATTACAAAGCCAATGTGCGCGACCTCGAGTTCAATCTCTTCGAGGTCTTCGGTCGGGGTGAGATCCTTGGCCGCGGGCCCTACGCGGAGGTCGACGTCGAGACCGCCACCGAGATGCTCACGCAGATGGCCGTCCTCGCCGAGGGTGAACTCGCGGCTTCCCTGGTCGACAGCGACCGGAATCCGCCGGTATTCGACCCCGGGACCAACTCCGTGACGATCCCGGAAAGCTTCAAGAAGAGTTACGCGGCCTACCAGGAGTCCGGCTTCTGGGGCGTCGACCTGCCCGCTGAGCTCGGGGGCACCGTCGTACCCCCGTCACTGAAATGGGCGCTCGGCGAACTGGTGCTCGGTTCCAACCCGGCGGTCTTCATGTATGCGGCCGGATACTCCTTCGCCAAGCTCCTCTACCTGATGGGCACGCCGGATCAGCAGAAGCTGGCTCAGCACGTCGTTGACCAGCACTGGGGCGCGACGATGGTCCTGACCGAGCCGGACGCCGGTTCGGATGTCGGCGCCGGAGCCGCGAAGGCCGTGCAGCAGCCCGACGGCACCTGGCACATCACCGGCGTCAAGCGCTTCATCACCTCCGCCGAGCACGACATGACAAGCAATATCGTGCACTTCGTGCTGGCCCGACCCGAAGGCGCCGGAGCGGGCACCAAGGGTTTGTCGCTCTTCGTCGTACCGAAGTTCCACGTCGACATCGAGACCGGTGAACTGGGCGAGCGCAACGGCGCGTACGTCACCAATGTCGAACACAAGATGGGCATCAAGGTCTCCACCACGTGCGAGGTCACCTTCGGCGACAGGCAACCCGCGGTAGGCACTCTGCTGGGCGATGAGCACAACGGCATCGCGCAGATGTTCCGTGTCATCGAGAACGCCCGAATGCTGGTTGGCACCAAGGCGATCGCCACGCTGTCAACCGGCTACCTCAATGCGCTCGAGTACGCCAAAGTACGCGTACAGGGCGCTGACATGACCAACGGCGCCAAAGACGCGCCGCGCGTCACCATCACCCACCACCCCGATGTACGACGCTCGTTGATGCTGCAGAAGTCCTACGCCGAGGGATTACGCGCTTTGATGATCTACACCGCGACCCAGCAGGACATCGTCGATGCGGAGATGCTCACCACCGGTTCGGAGCAATTCGGTGCAGCATCCCCCGCGCTGCCGGCCTCGAAGCTGAACGATCTGCTGCTGCCGCTGGTCAAGGGAGTCGGTTCCGAGCGTGCGTGGACCCTGCTGGGTTCGGAGTCCCTGCAGACGTTCGGCGGCTCGGGTTTCCTGGAGGACTACCCGATCGAGCAGTACGTCCGCGACGCGAAGATCGACACGCTCTACGAAGGCACCACCGCTATCCAGGGCACGGACTTCTTCTTCCGCAAGATCGTCAAAGACCAGTTCGCAGCCCTCGGGATGCTTGCAGAGCAGATCCTGCAGACGGTCAAGGGCGGAGCCGGTGACGACAGCCTCGGGCGCGAACGCGAGCTGCTTGGTCAGGGCGTCGAGAACGTGCAGGCGATGGTGGAGAACATGGCGATGACGGCGATGAAGTCCATCGACGGCGAGCCGGACGCTATCTACAAGGTCGGTCAGAACACGACCCGCCTGCTGCTGGCGGCCGGCGACCTCACTATCGCGTGGCTGCTGGTGCGTCAGGCCGAGGTGGCGCAGGCCCGCCTGGATGCCGGCGACGCAGGTCGCGACGAGGCGTTCTATCAGGGCAAGGTCGCGGCAGCACATTTCTTCACCACGACCGTGCTGCCCCGACTGACCTCCGACCGGGAGATCGTGGAAGCAATGGACAACGACCTCATGACGCTGCCCGAAAACGCTTTCTAGACCTGAGCGCCCCTGCCCTGGTGCACGCGGTCTCTGGTGAGAGACTTCGTCGTTGTGATTGAGAAGACGACGTCTGCCCTCGGTAACCATGACGTCGAGGTCATCACGATCTCGACGGGGGCGGGTACTGCGGTCCTGACGAATCTGGGCGCCCGGTTGCTCGAACTGCACCTCCCGGACAGGAACGGCAAGCTCGCCGACATCGTCCTGCAGCGGCCGAGCCTGGCCGATCTCGTCGACGACGACACCTACATGGGGTCCACGGCTGGTCGCTGCGCCAACCGGATCCGTGGTGGCGAATTACGTATCGACGGGACTGACCACCAGCTCTCGCTCAACGAGGGCTCCCACCATCTGCACGGTGGGACCCACGGCTTCGACCAGCAGATCTGGGCGGACACGTCGGACGGCGCCGACGATGAAGTGACCTTCAGTCGTGTCTCACCCGGCGGCGAGGAGGGCTACCCCGGCGTACTCACCACCGACGTCACCTACCGGTTCGACGGCGCGAGCCTGAGCATCCAGATCCGGGCGACCACTGACGCGAGCACCGTGGTCAACATCGTCAACCATTCCTACTTCAACCTCGCAGGCCACGAGAGCGGAGATGTCCTGGGCCATCTCCTACAGGTCCACGGGTCGTACTACACGCCCGTCGACGCAGAGTTGCTGCCGACCGGGGAGATCCGCGCGGTTGCCGGCACGCCGTACGACTTTCGCGAGCCCACCGCGATCGGAGCCCGGATCCACGACGTGGTCAACGCTGCGGCCGGCCGGGTCTCGTCCGGTGATGTGGGCTACGACCACAACTGGGTGCTGGCCGGCACCGGTATGCGCGAGGTGGTCAGGGTCAGCGATCCGGGCAGCGGCCGGACGATGACCTTGAGCGCCGACCAACCCGGCGTTCAGATCTACACCGGCGGCTACCTGGCCGACGTCAGCGCGAAGGCCCCGGCGGGCAAGTACGCCGCTTTCGCCGGTTTCACGTTGGAGACGCAGACCTTTCCCGACGCGGTCCACCACTCGCACTTCCCGCAGCGGGTACTACATCCGGGTGAGACCTACCTGCACCGCATGCGGTTCGACTTCACCACCGCCTGACTCAGCGAGGTCGACGCGCGCCACGTGGAAGGCGTGCACGGCCCCCGCACACTCGACGTCCTGCTCGTCGCCCGCTGATCAGACGCCGCGTAGGTCCAGGTGCAGCTCAATCGACGCGCCGGCTGCCAGCACGACGGGGATGCCCCAGTCCTGTTGATAGAGATGACAGGCCGCGTATTCCGGGAACTCCCCGGTCACCGGATCTCCGTCGCAGGCTGCCGCCCGTACCGAGATGTGCAGGGTGCCATCGCCGACCGCTGGGTCGAGCACAAGCGTCCTCGTCAGGCCGGGAGCGGTGCCACCACCTTCCCGGATCAGCGCCTGCGGGGTCGCAGACACCATCAACTGCGTCGGATCGCCATATCTGTTGTCGAGTTTCTGTCCGGTAGGCGGTTCGAACGCGATCCGCAGCGTCACCTCGCCCGGTGCCAGCAGCGTCACAGGCCGCTGAGTGCGGTGCGCCCCTCCCTGCACCTGCTGGGCCTGTGCGGGTACCGCTACCCGGGTCACCTGGTGCGCGCCGGACTCGACAACGAGTAGTCGCGTTCCCTCGTCACCTCGCTCGATGAGCACGTCGCTCGGCTCAGCCAGATCCGTGGCCAGCGTGCTGACCTGGTCGGTCGCCGGGTCGTAGCGTCGGATTGCCCCGTTGTAGGTGTCGGCGAGCGCAACGCTGCCGTCGGGTAGCTCGGTGACCCCGAGCGGATGCTGCAGCAGCGCCCGGTCGCCGGGTCCGTCGACGTGACCGAAGTCGAAGAGGCCCTGACCGATATGAGTCGAGACCTCGAACCCGCTGTCCTGCAGCGTGATCGAGCGAAGAGCCGATGATTCGGCATCCGCGATCCAGACCTTCGTGCCATCTGCGGAGGTCGCCAGGCCAGAGGGCTGCGCGAACCACGCGTCGTGCGCTGCACCGTCCCGCACGCCCTCCGCGCTGGTGCCCGCCAACACTGCGACAGTGCTGTCTGCCGGGTCCGTGCCCAGGTGCAACACCCACAACTGGTGCGTGCCGGCCATCGCGATCACCGCCCGGTCGATCCACCACGTGATGTCCCACGGCGTCGAGAGGTCCTGCCTGCTCGCTGCGCCCCCACCGGAACGCTCCCGCAACTGTCGACCGGTGCCCGCTTCCACGCGAATTCGTGCATCCGACAATCGGATCGATGCAATCTGGTGGTGGACACTGTCAGCCACGAGGACGTCATAGCCGACTCGCTGCGCCACCTCGGGCGGGAGCACGCAGAGGCCTTGTGGCTCGGCGAATACGTCGGGCCCGCCATACCTCGCGCGCTCGGTCGTCAGGTCGGTCTCGAGATGGACGACCTCGTGGTGAGCCGTGTCAGAGATGAGATAACTGCCGTCATGCAGGACCTCCATCTTGCCCGGGAAGCGCAACGCCGTAGGTGCTGCTGACGGAGCGACATATGGTGAATCTCCGCGCGTCAGTGTGCCTTTGGCGTCATGCTCAACGATCAGTTCGTCGATCAGCACGCGGAGCCCGTGCGCGTGCCCCTCACCCGACAGTTGAGCGACGATGTACCCCTGCGGGTCGATGACCACGAGCGTCGGCCACGCGCGCGCCGCGTACGCCTGCCATGTCGTCAACTCGGGATCGTCGAGCACCGGATGCTCGACGGAGTACCGCTCGACGGCCGCTTCCACTGCAGCGGGCTCGCCCTCATGCTCGAACTTGGGTGAATGAATGCCGAGGAGCACGACTTCATCCGCGAGTTCGCCCTCCAGTGGGCGCAGTTCGTCGAGCACGTGCAGGCAGTTGACACAGCAGAACGTCCAGAAGTCCAGGACGACGATCTTGCCGCGCAGGCTTTTCAGGGTGATGTCGACTCCCCCGGTGTTCAACCACCGTCGGCCGGCCAACTCCGGCGCCCGCACCGCTATCTTCGACCTTCCCACTGCTTCGCTCACAAATCCCTCAACGCACCGAGGGCGCACTGTCATCCCGCCGGATTCTCAGCTGGGTGGGCGGTTTGCGTTCGTGACCCTCCCTATTGCAGCGGCCACCGACGTAAACCGGCCACCTCGCCCGGAACCGTGCACCTCGTCCACACCCCGTTTCCGCGACCGCAACCATCCACACCCCGGGTGCATCGGCGCCGCGCCTTCGCCGGCGGCAGTGCAGGGTCCTGCAACGAGTACCGAAATACGCGAGCAGCAGTCACACCTTCCGATGACGATGAGTTATCCACTGCGCATTCGGGTGCGCCATCAGGGCTACGTCTTCTCGCGCCGCGACGCACATGAGTTCGGTGTTGCCGACGAACAGCTTCGCGCCTGGACCGCGAGTGGGGAGGCAGTCCGAGCAACTCAGGGCGTCTATTACATCCCGTGCGAATCACTGACCGACGCCGCTTTCGACACAGAAACCGGCCGCCGGAAGGTTCGCGCCACCCTGCTCGCTATCGGTAAAGGCCATTTTGCCACTCATCAATCGGCACTGCTGGCCTGGGGACTACCGTTCGATGCTTCTCGCGACGCGCATGATGTGCACGTCGGGCGCCAGGGTGATCGCCATTGGTCGCGGCGACCCGGCGTTCGACTGCATCGCGTGCCATCGGGCGCGACGATCGCCGAATGCTATGGGATCAGCGCAATCTGCCCTGCCTTCGCCATCGTTCAGGTGGGCGCAACCATCGGCGTCGAGGCGGCTGTGATCGCTGCGGACTCTGCCCTCCACAACCACCTGATATCGCTCTGCGATCTGAAGGAGGCAGTGCGATGGCTGAGTGGCACACCCGGTTGCGCTGCTGTCGCGCCGTTGTCGGACCTCGTCGATGCCCGGTCGGAGTCTCCCGGTGAGACCCGGCTGCGGCTGATCCTCCGGGCGGCCGGGGTGCAGGTGACTCCCCAGGCCGTCATCCGCAACGAAGCAGGCACGTTCGTCGCACGCGTTGACCTGCTGGTGGACGACAGCTTGGTGATCGTGGAATTCGACGGGTTGCTGAAGTACCGCGGCGAAGCCAACCGGGAGGCACTCGTCCACGAGAAGCGCCGCGAGGTGGCCCTGCAGCGGCTCGGGT
Organism: Actinomycetota bacterium; assembly: GCA_030853805.1. Taxonomy (GTDB): domain Bacteria; phylum Actinomycetota; class Actinomycetes; order Actinomycetales; family Dermatophilaceae; genus Allobranchiibius. Next base: position 10,309 of record JALYUK010000414.1, read on the forward strand.
ATCGCGTACTGCGCTTCGTCTGGGCTGATCTGTCCGACCCGCAGCAGATGTTGAGCTTGCTGCGCGATCTGACCTGACGTAGCCGGATTACGGCTGCGTGGTCACTTTGCGTCGTTGCCCTTCGCTGTTGCGAGGGACAGCGACGCAAATCGCCCACCTCGTCGAGAAGGGGAAGATCAGAGGCGGCGGTCGGTAAGGACGGGGAAGGACTCGCGGGTCGCGCGTACGAGACCAGGGTCGACCTGCACACTCAGCACCTCTTCGTCGATGCCCGCCTCGGCGAGCACCTCTCCCGTCGGTGCTATGACGGCGGAGTGGCCGCCCATCTGCATCTTCGCGTGAGTTCCTGCGGTGTTACAGGCGAACACGAAGCACTGGTTCTCGATCGCCCGGGCCTGCAACAGCAACCGCCACGCTTCGACGCGTGGCATCGGCCAAGCCGCCGGGATGACGAAGGCTGTAGCGCCACGGTCCAGCTGCGCGCGGTACAACTCGGGGAACCGAAGGTCGTAACAAGTGGACAATCCCACTGACAGGACCGACCCAGCACCAGCAACAGCACCAGCACCAGCACTGACATCGGTACGTGGTGCGGAAGGTATCTGCACCTGCACGAGTTCGGTGCCTGCGTCCATCAACTTCGGCTCACCGCCGGCGAAACCGAACCGGTGGATCTTGCGGTAGCTGGCAACGAGCCGGCCGGAGGGGTCGTAGACGACGGAGGTGTTCCACAGGTCATGGCCGTCGGCGCCGCGCTCACCGGACGCAGGCCGTTCGACCAGCGAACCGCCGTGCAGCCACACCCCGGCGTCGCGAGCGGCTGCGGCGAGAGCGGACCCGATCGGCCCGCTCACGTCCTGCGCTCGACTCGACCACTGACGGTAGGAGAAGCCGCCCGCGCCCCACAGTTCCGGCAGCACCACGAGGTCGTGCCCGGCAGCGGCGCGCACCAGGCCCGTCACGCGGGAGACCCGGGCCGACACAGACTCTTCGTCGTCGTACCCCAGTTGAATCAACGCAACCTTCACGATGTACTCCCTCCTCGCCCAGATCGGGTGGCCAGATAGTCGTTGTAGGCGCGCAGCTCGGCGTCACCGTCGCGATCGGCCTGTCGGGACTGCCGCTCACCTTCCGCAGTGTCCTTGCGGTACCACTCCCACGCAATCAGCATCGCGAGCATGAAGGTCGGAACCTCACCGGAGCCCCAGGCGATGGTGCCGCCACGTTGCTGGTCATTGATGACGTCGGTGACGTAAGGCAGGTGCAGCAGCGTGAAGAAGTCGCCGCCCAACAGCGCGGTTCCGGTCATCAGGGCGACCCCGAAGAACGCGTGGAAGGTGATCGCGATCAGCAGTACCGCCAGTCGGGCGGGCGGCGGCCAACGCTTCGGACCCGGATCGATCCCGACGAGCGCCCACGCGTACAGGTAGCCGGAAGACATGAAGTGCACGATCATCAGCAGGTGACCGGTATGGGTCGAGAGCGCGAATCGGAAGAGGGGGGAGTAGTAGAAGACGATCAGCGAGATGAAGACGAATGACGCTGCGACAGCCGGATTCGCGAGGATCGCCACCGGGCGCGAGTGCACGAGCAGGAGAATCACCTCACGCGGGCCGAGGGTGAGGTCATGGCGTTTGCGCAACGCCCGCAGCGCGAGCGTCACGACCCCACCACGCACCAGCAGGATGGGCACCAGCATCGATATCGCCATATGCCCGAGCATGTGCACGGAGAACATCACCGGGCCGTAGATCGCGGGGGCGCCGTCGACCATGTAGAGAAAGATCAGCCAGCCCAGGCACCACGAAACCGTCCGGATGACCGGCCAGCGGTCGCCACGCCGCGCAAGTCGCACGACCCATGCCAGGTAGACGGCGATACCGACCACCGCGACGGCGGTGAACAACCATTCCACCCGCCATGCGCCGACCCACGTCGAGATGTGCGGTGCGGGCGGGGTCGCGTACCCCGTCAGGTTGTAGGCGATGTCCGCCTTGCCCAGGTCGACCTGGACGACCGGCGGCGCCGACCGCGACAGCGCAACACCTGCAGCTATCGCCGCTCCCATCACCAGCGACTCGACACCGGCGAGACGCGCAAAGAGCATTCGCCCCGCAGAGGCGCCCCCATCGTCCAGGCGCGCGATCACCCGGGCGCGGTACACAGCGCCGAACGTGCCGAGTCCGACCAGCAGCACACCCTTGAACAACACGATCACGCCGTACCGCGACGCCAACCCGGAGAAGCTACCGACCCGTAAGGCGGCATTCAGCACACCGGACCCGGCGACCGCGACGAAGCACCAGAGCGCGACAGAGGAGTAGCGGCGCACCACAACGGCAGTCCCCTTACCCAGGCGTCCCCACATCAGGAGCAGAGCCAGCAGCCCGCCAACCCAGATCGTGACCGCGAGCAGGTGGACCAGGAGGGAATCGACGGCCACCTCGTGCCCGTCGGAGCCCGCCGCGTGGCCGATGAGCGCGAGGGGGTACAGCGCGACGAGGGAGAGTCCGAACAGCCACGCCATGCCCTTCACCTCGGGCCCCAGATAGGCCAATACCGCGATGACCGCGGCTATCAACGCCATGATTGCGGGAGCGCGCAGTAGCTCGATCTGCCAGATGGCCGCCCACGCCTGCTGGGTGAACCCCGCCGCGCCGAGCGGCGTGCCGGCCACGTCGGCGAAGGAGAGCACGACGCCTGCTGCGCCGATGAGGGCCCACCCCGTCGCCGCCCAGGCCGCGTAGCGGGCCAGCCGCGCGCGCCGCCTGGACGCGGCACCCTCCGGGACGAGGAAACCGCCCAGCAGCAACGAACCGACCGTCAACGCAGCACACAGATCACGCAGGACATTGGCGACGGGGAGACCCCAGCGCACGAACGCGCCGGGGTCGCCGAGCTCGAGCGGTGCGGCTGCGCGGGAGAAGAACAGACACCCCACGACGACCGCGAGAGCTACCGGCGCGACCGCCCGCACCCAGTACGCCCGCACCGGCGCCGCCGGCGCGGGGTTCGCGTGCTGCTCGACAGACATACCCCAAGGGTAGGCAGTGCCGGTGACGGACCCGCTGCCGCAGGCGGGCGCGCCCACTAGATTGGGTGAATGCTGACCCATCCCAGGCCCCCGGTTGAACTGCCCGAGCTGGTCGACGCGTACGCCGAGACCGGTCAGGCGATCCTCGATCTGGGCATGACCTGCCACCCGGACGACTTCGACAAGCCGTCGCCACTGCCCGGCTGGAGCGTCAAGGACGTCCTGTCCCATGTCACCGGCACCGAACACCTGCTGAACGGCGGTCAGGACCGCCAGGTTCAGGTGCCGGACTACGAGTGGCTGCACAGCGATTTCGCCCGGTTCATCGAGCAGGCGGTGGAGGTACGTCGCTCCCGCTCCGGTGGCGAGGTCGTCGGAGAATGGCGCGACCTGCTCCCCAAGCGCATCGCGGCCTTCGCCGACCCCGCGCTGGCGCCGGACGCAGTCGTCCAGGGACCGTTCGGCCCGACTGAGCTGACCAACCTGCTGCACCTGCGGGTGGTCGACATGTGGTGTCACGAACAGGACCTACGCGATGCCCTGCACCGGATCGGCAATCTGGACTCGGCCGGGGCGGCCGCGTTCACCAGCGACATCCTGGCCGCGTTCCCCGCGCGGGCGGCTCGACGCGCAGACCTGGCGGCGGGAAGTGTGGTCATCATCGACTGCACCGGGCCGATCATGGCCCGTCAGGGGATCCGGATGGTCGAAGGCAGCGACGGGCGCCCATACGCCGAATCGCTCTTCTCCGGCACCGCGCACGTCGACAAGGTCGATGACGACACCGGTGAGATCATTCCGCTGCCGCTGGGCAAGATCACCACGATCCGCCTCAGCACCGAGGCGCTCACCCGACGGGGTGCGGGCCGGGTTTCGACAGCCGATCTGCGTTACACCGTCGAGGGCGATGAGGCTGCGGCCGTACGGGTGCTGGACTCCCTGGCAATCACCCCCTGACGTCGCCCGAGTGTCTGTGACGGACACCATATAAAACCAATTTGATTGATGGTCAATCTATTCATATAGTTGTGTGCTGCAAGCAACTAAGGAGTAGTCGATGCCCGTCAGTCTCAACGTCGCGTCACAGGTCGGGGAAGACCTGGTGCACGTGGTGAAGACCTTCAGCGCCCTTCGCCATCACCTGAGTCGGCTACACCCAGATGTCGAAACCACCGCGTACCCGTTGATCTTCACGCTCGCAAACGGCCCGATGCGGGTCGGTGCCATTGCCGAACGCATCCATTCCGACATGTCCACGGTCAGTCGCCAGGTCAGTCACCTGGTGCAGGCCGGCATCCTGGCGAAGATCCCGGACCCCAATGACGGCCGCGCCCAGATCATCGCGCTCGCCCCGGACGGCGAGCGACTTCTGCAGGACATCCACCGCAACAGGGGTCAGATGTTCGCCTCGGTGATGTCGGACTGGACCGATGACGAGGCGCGTGACTTCGACGGCTACCTGAGCCGCCTGCATTCGGACCTGACCAACGACTTCAGCAACCACTGCGCCGCAGCATCGACCGGATGGGCCGCAGGCGCCGGCCCACCTATCAAGTCCCCACTCATCGGAAAGGAGTCGATGTGACTGCCACCACCAAGGCCGCACCGACTGCCGGCTCGGGAACGAAGTATTCCCACCAGCAGATCTTGCGCATCCTGAGCGGATTGATGCTCGGAATGTTCCTGGCCGCGCTCGACCAGACGATCGTCGCCACGGCGATCCGCACCATCGGGGATGACCTGCACGGACTTTCGGTCCAGGCCTGGGTCACCACTGCCTACCTGATCACCTCCACCATCACCACGCCGATCTACGGCAAGCTCGGTGACATGTACGGCCGTAAGAAGCTGTTCATGTTCGCCATCACGGTGTTCATCACCGGCTCGGCCGCCTGTTCGTTCGCCACCTCGATGTACATGCTTGCGGCGTTCCGGGCGTTCCAGGGCATCGGTGCCGGTGGTCTGTTCACCCTCGTGCTCGCCATCATCGGCGACCTCGTCGCACCCCGGGAGCGCGCGAAGTACACCGGTTACTTCATGGCCGTCTTCGCCACCTCCAGTGTTCTCGGCCCGGTCGTCGGCGGCCTCTTCGCCGAGACTCCGCTGATCCTCGGCATCTCCGGGTGGCGCTGGGTGTTCCTGGTCAACGTGCCGATCGGCATCGTTGCGTTGTTCGTCGTGTGGCGCACGCTGCACCTGGACACCGTGCACCGCAAGGCCCGCATCGACTGGTGGGGCGCTGTGGCTCTGGTGCTCACCCTCGTGCCTACTCTGACGGTCGCCGAACAAGGCCAGTCCTGGGGTTGGGGATCCGACAAATCAATTGCTGCGTACGCCATCGCCGCGTTCGGTCTGGCAATGTTCATCACCGTCGAAACCCGGATGGGCAACGACGCGTTGATCCCGCTGCGCATCTTCAAATTGCGAGCCGCATCGGTGACCATCGTCGCCAGTGTCATCGTCGGTATGGGCATGTTCGGTGGCATCACGGTGCTCCCGCTCTACATGCAGATCGCGCATGGAGCCTCGCCGATGAAATCCGGCTTCCTGATGCTCCCGCTCGTGCTGGGCCTGATGCTCGCCGGGATCATCTCCGGTCTGATCACCTCCCGCACCGGTCGGATCCGCGGCTTCCCGATCCTCGGCACCGCGCTGGCCACGATCGGCCTGCTGCTGATGTATCTCTTCGTGACGGCAACCAGCAACCTGGTACTGGTGTCGTTCTTCATGTTCATTCTCGGCTACGGCCTCGGTAACTGCATGCAGGCGCTGACACTGATCGTGCAGAACGCGGTCCCGCCCAGGGAAATCGGAGTCGCCACCGCATCTGCGACGTTCTTCCGCCAGATGGGCGGAACCCTCGGTGTCGCAGTCTTCCTGTCGATCCTCTACAGCACACTGGGCAACAACGTCCGGAACGCCATCGAGGCGGCACCGCAGGCCGTTCAAGGTCAGATCATCGCCAACAAGGGCGCCGTTTCCCAGTTCGCGAACGACTCGACGGTCATCAGCAAGCTTCCGAAGGAGGCGCAGCTGCCCTTCAAGGTCGGCTTCACCGACTCCATCCACCTGATCTTCATCGTGGCTGCCGCCGTCATGGCAGTCGGATTCCTGGTGCTGCTGCTGATGCCGAAGGTCGAGTTGCGTAATGAATCCGCAGCCGACGCGGTCAAGTCCGATGCTGCGAGGGCTCAGGCCGCCGCAGATGCCAAGAGCGGGAAGGACACATCGGGCGAGCCGGCCGAAGGAGACCGGTTCAGCGATTACGACAACGAACCATCTGCGAGTGACCTGGTGTCGACACCGGCACACGGCGCACAGCAGGACGAACCGGCGCGCCACCACAGCTCCGATGAAGCCCTGCTGAACGTCACCGGTGAAACCGGCCACGACGGTGCCCGGCACGCTGCAGCGGGCGGGGACTACCACCCGAGGCACGTCTCGGACTGACCGGTACCCGCCGCAGCTTCGAACCTCCAGTGCGCGCTCCGCGACCTTCACGGGTCCGCGGGGCGCGCACTTCGTTGTCCGATCCAAAGTGCGCCGTCCGGTGCCGAACCGCCGTACGAGATCATGGAACACGTGGATGAACTGGTGAGACGACTGACCGCTGCGGGCCTGCACGCTCGCAGTGATTCCCTCACCCGGTCGCTGTACACCTCGGATGCCTCGCTGTACCGCGTCGCTCCTCTTGCGGTGGCGTTCCCTCGTGACACCGAGCAGGTGCGGGCGGCGTACGACGTGGCGCGCGACCTCGGCATTTCGCTGACCACCCGTGGCGCGGGCACCTCGGTCGCGGGTAACGCCATCGGAGCCGGCCTGGTGCTGGACTTCTCCCGCCACCTGAACAAGATCATCTCGATCGACCCGGTTGCTCGGACGGCCGTCGTGCAGCCGGGAGTCGTGCAGAACGACCTGCAGGTCGCGGCTGCAGCGCACGGGTTGCGTTTCGGGCCGGACCCCTCCACCTCAAGCCGCTGCACGATCGGCGGAATGCTCGGCAACAACGCCTGCGGCTCGCGCACCCTCGGGTACGGCCGCACCGTCGACAACGTGACGGGCCTGCGCGGCTTCTGGGGCACCGGCGAGCCGTTCGACCTGGTCAGCAACG
>JALYUK010000430.1 GCA_030853805.1 Actinomycetota bacterium
CTGAGGTACCCGGCGACGAATGCGTCGCCGGCGCCCACTGAGTCAACGACTCGAACTTTGTGAACGCCGCAGGTGTGGCTGTGGCCATCTACGAGTGCAACGGATCCGAGGTGACCGAGTTTCACGATGACTTGTGTGGGTCCGAGGGTAGAAAGTTCGCGCGCCATCTGCTGGGGTTCGGCGGTGGGCACGATGATGGATGCCTCCTCGATGCCGGCAAACACCACGTCTGAGAGTTTGACCAGTTCCCGCAGGATGGGTCGGGCTATGGCAACGTCCCACAGTGCGGCTCGATAGTTGAGGTCAAGAGAAACGGTCACACCGTTGGCCCGAGCGATCTCAATAGCTGTATTTACTGCGCCAGCGGGGCCCAGACCTAGTGCGGGGGTGATGCCGGAGACGTGCAGAACATCGGCGGCCGCGATCGTCGCCTCATCAATGTCATCACTACACAGCTGGGATCCCGCGCTGTTGGCCCGGTAATACGACACCTGGGTGATATCACTTGTTCGGGCGGTTTTGATCATCAGTCCGGTAGGCGCGGCGACGTTCGTGATGTGTGGTCGGACCCCCTCGGCGCGAAGTTCCCGCTCAATCAGCTCACCGATTCCGTCGCGGCCCAATCGACCGATCCAGGTTGATGGGACACCAAGACGTTGAGCTCCGATGGCGACGTTTGATTCAGCACCTGCCATGCGTAACTGCAGAGTGGATACGTGGGGAAGGGGTCCTGGTTCTCTCGCGACGAGGAGGCCCATCGTCTCCCCGAGGGTGACCAGAGAGCTCATTGTTTTTTTCTCGCGACCCGGACAGTTTCCAGAACTGTGCTGGCCCGGTGCCTCAGGCCTTCCAGGTCCCCACCTTCAAGAGCGTCACCGAGCAGCGGTGAGCCCATTCCCACGGCACAGGCACCGGCGGCTAGGTATCGGGGTACCTGTTCGAGGGAAACCCCACCGGTCGGAAGCAGCGGAATGTTCGGGAATGGGTCGCGCAGGCGACCGAGGTGCTCTGGTCCCCCAGAAGCTGCGGGGAAGAGTTTGACTGCCGTCGCGCCGGCATTCCAAGCGGTAAGGATTTCGGTGGGTGTCCATGCTCCGGGGTAGCAGGCAATACCTAGTTGCGCGGCTGCTTCCAGGACGTCGAGGCACACGGTGGGACAGACCAGGAAGGTCGCTCCTGCTGCCACAGCTGCGTGTGCCTGCTCAGCGGTGGTGACCGTGCCGACGCCGAGGCAGACGTTATCGGGCAACGTCGCGGCTAGTTCGGGCAGTTGCTGGATGACATTGGGGATAGTGAGGGTGACTTCGAGGCAGGTCACTCCGGCGTCAACCAATGTTTGAGCAGCCATCGACACATAGTCGTATTGCTCTGATCGCAAGATCGCCATCACCCCACTGGCGAGCAATTGTGCTGCTGGTTTGATTCGGTTCACGGTGGTACTCATTGCGTGTTCCTTTCAGAAGAACGTGTGCACGGCGTTGATGACGCGGTCCTGCTCGTCGACGACTGCGATGACTGGCCACTTATCAAAGGTTGTGCATGGGTGGGAAATCCCCAGGCTGACCAGGTCGCCTGGTTCGAGGTCCAATTCGGCCGGCACTTTCAAGTAGCCGTGTTGGTCGTTTAACCCCGTCACTTGCGTTGCTGAGGCATCGACACGGTTTCCTGCTCGTCGCCTGATCGTGAGGGGCACGGGTAGTCCTTCGTCGAAGGAAACATCGCGGCGACCCATTTGCAGGATCGCCAGCGTCGGCTCTGGACGGGACAGGACCGGTGCCCACAGCTCTAACGCGGGTCGCAACGTGAGCGGTGCTGCTTCGTGTCGGACCGTTGGTGAGATCTCTTGGTAGAAGCCGTGGTCGTGCGTGATGTAGGCACCACTCCGCAGAACGACGCGGGGCGCTGGTTGCGGCTGTTGTGCGGTCAGGGTGTCTACGACGACGTCGAAGAAGGCGCTGCCGCCAGCAGAGACCACTGGCTCTGCGTGGGTGATTCCATGCTCGGTGAGCAACATCGAGAGGGAGCGAAGCTGCTCACAGTAGCGGCGGACTGCCTCCAGAGTGTGTGGATCGGCGTGGTGACCAAGCCCACCCTCGTATCCAGTCACACCGATGACATCGAGTGTGTGGGTTGCCGCAGCAGCCTCGGCGACGCGTAGAGCCTCAGCAATCGATCGCGCACCGGTGCGCCCGTTGGCGTGCCCCAGCTCGACGAACACCGATAATGTGCGTCCTGGATCGTCATGGTTCAAGATGTGGTCGAGGATGCCAACGCCGTCGAGACTGTCCACGTAGCAGTAGACCTCTAGATCAGGCTCAGATCGCAGCGCCGAAGCAAGCCAGTGGATGCTGGCGGGGTCGGTCAGCTCGTTGGCCAGCAGGAGGCGTGGGAATCCAAACGCGTGATAGGTCTGCAGCTGGCTCATGGTGGCCACGGAAATCGCCCACGCACCTGCTGCTAACTGACGGGCTGCTAATTGCGGTGACATCGTCGTTTTTCCGTGGGGTGCGAACAACACGCCAGCCTGGGCGCAGTAGTCGGCCATGCCACGCACGTTGTGCTCTAAAGCTGACTCGTGCAGCGTCAGCAGCGGGAAACTGAAACAACCGCCATGCAAGCCGGGCTTGTCTCCTGCCAAGCTGGTGGCGCTCAGTTTTTGTTGCGCGGCGTAGGGCCCGAAGCCTTTGGCCGTGGCCGGTATTGAGGTCTGTTCGAGCTTTGTGATCGCGGCAGAGACTGCCGTGGGAATGTTGCTCAATTCGTGGGTTGTCATCGGTAGGCACCTAATTCGCGAGAGATGGTCTGGGCGCAGGCTTGGACAAGTGCGCCCAGCTTTGCCTCGCTTTGGGGGGTGATTCGATTTTCCGGGCCAGAAATGCTGATTGCGCTGGTGACCTGACCGACGTCATCGAAGACCGGTGCGCTGACACATCGGATGCCCGTTTCGTTCTCACCGTCATCGACCGCATAACCCAATTTCCGGACGGTCGCCAGATCCGCTCGCAGGTCCTGTGGTGTGCCGCGGGTGGTCGGGGTCCGGCTGGCCATCCCGACGGCGACGACGGCGTTGAACGTCTCGTCATCGGCGTGCGCGAGGATCGCTTTGCCCACGGCGGTGCAGTAGGCGGGCATCCGGTGACCTATGCGTGAGTGCATTCGCACCGAATGAGGGCTGTCGACTTTGTCGATGTAGATGACGTCGGGGAGATCCGCGATGACGAGATGGGCGGTTTCACCCGTCTGGTCGACCAGGGCGGTCAGTGCTGGCCGTGCCACACCCCGCAAGTCAAGGTGCGCCAGGTAGGCCTGCCCGAGTTGGGCGTTGCGTGGACCGAGCCGGTACACCATCGCGCGGTCATCGCGCACCACGAAACCTGTCTCCACCAGCGGTGCCAGCAACCGCAGCACGGTGCTTTTGCTCAGCGACAGTTGTTGTGCCAGGTCGCCCAGGCTGGCGCCGGACGTTGCTCCGGTGTTTTCACCCAGGCGTAGCAAGATACCCAACGCCCGGCGCAGCGATGTGGAGTTGTTGCGGGCCCCGCCTCCTGGCGCCGTGGTCATGTCGATGTGCTTTCTTCTCCAAAGCGCAAACCACGGCCAGGTTTTGCGCCCGTCAGGGCAGCGTTGCGCAATACGAATTGTCCGTTGACCAACACGTCACTAATCCCGGTGGCTGGGACTCGCGATGCGGTGTAGGTGGCCTGATCGGTCACTGCGGCCGGATCGACCACGCACACATCCGCGAAACTACCCACCCTCAGCAGCCCGCGGCCGGTCAGTCCGAAGCGGCGGGCGGGATGCCCGGCCAGGTGCAGAGCAGCTTGGCCCCAGGTCAGATCACCCAGCTCGCGGGTGTGACGCCCGAGCACACGGGCGAAGGCCCCCCAGCCCCGCGGATGCGGACAACTACCCAACAGGATGCCATCAGAACCGACCATTTGCGCCTCGTGGCGCAGCAAAGTGCGCACGTCGTCCTCGGTGTTCGTGGGCGGCTGGGAGAAGACACAACCAGCACCAGAGTCACTGGCCGTAACGAGATCACAAACGAATGCCCCTAATGAGGTGTAGGCCCGCTTGGCGGCTTCATGCAGCGAGAGGCCCTCGGCCCAGCTGTATTCCTCCGCACCGACATATGACAGCGTGATCCGTTCAAGCACATCTGCAATCTGAGGGAACCATTCCTGCAGCAGGCGTTCTCGCTCATTGAAGTCCGAGAGCCGACTTGCAGTATCTTTCGGGCCCGCCTGCTGCACGTACGGCGGCAGGGCCACCATTGCCAGGATGCTGCTGCCACGCAGGTAGGGGTAGCTGTCGAAGGTGAGGTCCAGCCCCTCACCGCGAGCCTGTGAGATGAGCTGGGTAATCATGTTGGCCGGCCCATGCAGGTGGGATACGTGGACGGCGATTCGACTACGCCGAGCGATGTCACTGACTTCCTGCAGTCCCAGCCACGCGTCAGCTTCGTAGCCGCGCATATGCGAGACGTAGACCCGCCCAGCAGCGGCGACGGGAGCACACAGTTCGGCAATCTCGCCCGCATCGGCAAATCGCCCAGGCACATATTCAAGACCCGTCGACAATCCGAGGGCACCATCAGAAAGAGCCTGCTCGACCAAAGTGCGCATGGCTCGCAGCTCTCCACGATCGGGCCGGCCTGCGCGGTACCCCATCACCTCCGCACGGATCGTGCCCGCAGGCGCCAAATACCCAACATTCAGCGCGCCAGCGCGATCGTAATGAGCCAGCAGATCAGCCACCGAACAGCCACCCGCAAGCTCTGGCGGGCAAGGACCGTTGACCGGCCCGAAATACCGACTGATCTGGGTGATGGTGTCTTTGGACGCGGGGGCGAACGAGAGGCCGTCCTGACCGATCAGTACTGTCGTCACACCCTGACGTAGCGCTGCAGTCTGCACTTCTTCTGTTGCGGCTGAGGCATCCGCGTGAACGTGAGTGTCAACAAACCCCGCCATGAGGTAACGATTGCTGACATCAACACGCGATGCGGCCGAAACATCACTGAGGGCACCGATCGCGGCGATCCGGTCGCCGTGGACGCCCAGATCCGCCCGCCACGGTGGCGCACCGGTCCCGTCAACGACCCAACCACCATGAAGCACAACGTCAAGCACAACCGTGCCCTCGTTTCGTCAGCGAACGGTGTGGACTGACGAACTATGGCACCTCGGCTAACCGCTATGCAAAACTTTGTTCTGCATAGCACAGCGGGCGAACAGCTGCAGGATCTTCTGGAGCAGAGGTTGAACTCGCTGTGGGTAGACCGTAGGACGGGTGCCGCGGTCGCGCCGGGCGCAACCGTTCGCAGTCTGGAAGCGCTTTAGTTCGATCGCTCTACAGGTCCGCCGCTGCGAGCTTCATCGAGGTATGAGTACGCGGTGACTCGGGAGATACCCAGTCGTAAAGCAACGGTTTCGACACCCTTGCGCATCTGCAGGGCGCCCTGGCCATCCAGTTTCCTCAGGACGGCGACCCGATCTGCACGGTTCATCTGGGCCACCGGTTTGCCCACCTCCCGCAGCGCCTCGGCGACCATCCCATCCATTACCGCCACCAGGTCATGACCAAAAAACTCTTTCGGCTGCTCATGGACTCGATCTGAGATGGGTGAAAGCAGGCCGTCAAGGAGGGTCCTGGCTTGTTCCAGCATGCTGACGTCGTAATTCACACACAGCGCAGCGATGATCGCCCCCGCCGTGTCGCGGAAGTAGATAGAGGAGCAACGCAGCTGACGGCCGTCGCTGGTTAACCCCTCGTACCCAAAGGCATCGTGGTCAACCGATTGATCGTGCAGCACGTTCGCGCCGAGACTACTGGAGGGGCCTCCCACATCACGCCCGGTCACATGACCATTTTCGATGGCCACGATCGTGTGACCGAGGTCAGGGTCAGGGTCCGACAAGTCATGCAGCACCACCTCGCACCCAGGGCCAGCGGACATCGCGATGGCGTGCATCACCGGGCGAAAAACAGCCAGGATGTCAGCCACCGACTCGTAATTACCGATGTGTGCCACCTGATCAGTCGTTGACGGTGCTCTCCGCGTAGTCATCGTGTGTCTCCCACCTCTCCGTAGACAGTTGTACTCCACGTGGCATCGAAGTTTTTTTGTAAAGGTTATAGATATTTTGTTCAGATGCGCCCAGACTTGCCCATCATGACCGCGGTCGTCGCCGCTCAGCACGCGACACCCAGACGAAAGCAGGCCCACCATGGTCGGCACAGCACAGGCCCCCAAGGCATCCTGGCTATCAGCCATACCACCGGACAAGCGCCGCACGGTGGCCGGCGGAGCCATCGGCACGCTCATGGAGTACTTCGACTACTACCTCTACGGGCTCGCCTCAGCGACGGTCTTCCCCAAAGTCTTCTTCCCGCAGGACAACCTCGCCACAGGAACACTCCTATCATTTGCAACCTTCGCGTTTGGTTTTCTCCTTCGCCCGATCGGAGGCGTGATCTGGGGCCATGTCGGCGACAGGATGGGACGCAAGACGGCCCTCATGATCACGGTCGTGGGCATGGGCCTCTCAACAGCTGCCATCGGCTTCATCCCCGACACCAAGAACTTCGCCGCCGCACCGATCCTGCTACTCGTCTTCCGGATGCTGCAAGGACTGTTCGTGGGTGGCGAGATGGGCAACGCTGCATCCCTCGTTGTTGAACACGCCCCACCCGGACGCCGCGGCCTCTTTGGTGCACTTCTCATCAGTGGCGCCGGCATTGCCAACGTGATGGCCGCAGGCTCCATGGCCGCCCTCGGGACTTCTCAGTCCTTCTTCCTGACATGGGGATGGCGCATCCCGTTCATCTTCTCCCTGGTCCTGGCCATCATCGCGATAATCTTGCGGTCCAAGCTAGAAGAGTCCGAAGAATTCCAGGCATTACAAGCAGAACCACAAGCCGGTCAGCAAAAACGCAAATCACCTCTGAAGGTGGCCCTGCGTCACCCCAAGAACACGATCTTGGGAATTCTCATTGGCCTTCCACAGAGTATCGCGGGCTACATTGTCCTCACCTTCGGACTTGCGTTCCTCGTCTCCAAAGGCACCCACGCACAAGTCGGCTTCATCGGCACAATGCTCGTCGGATTCCTGCAGATCTTCGCCGCGCCGTACTGGGGCAGCATCTCCGACAAATTCGGACGTCGCCGCACATATATCTTTGGATGCGCAGCCTTCGCAATATTGCTATATCCGACGTTCGCCCTTTTCAAAACCGATGTTGCGATCTTGATATGGCTTGGCATGATCCTCGGCTTCGTCATCCCAGGGGTAGCAATGCAAGCGACACTGCAGACGCTCCTTTGCGAGATGTTCGACGTTGAGGCGCGCACCACCGGCGTCAACATTGGATACCAAATTTCAAACACCATCGGCGGCGGCTTCGCACCACTGATCGCCGTTGCTCTGAGTACGTCGTTCAACAGCATCTGGCCCGTCATCATCTATGCCGCAATCATCTGCGTCATTGGCATCATCGCTACCGCATACGCCTCCATACGCCCTGACGTCCAGGACGCACCTCGGCTGCACGAAGAGGCCGCACGTGATCAACAGATGGTCGCCTAGGACCATAAAAATTCTTCAACGGAAGGAACGACCATGACCCAAATAGCAGTCCACACCATGGACGCACCACAGCCTGGTGGCCGATACAGCCAAGGCAGAGAAGCAAATGGATTCCTCTTCACCGCCGGCTTAGGTCCGCAACACCCAGTTACCGGTGAAATCGCCGAAACAATATTCGAGCAAACAGGTCAGGTACTACGCAACATTCAGGCTATTCTCGCTGAACGTGGGCTCACCCTCGACGACTGCATCAAAGCAACCGTGCACCTAGCTAATCTCGAAGATTTTGCAGAATTCAACAGTGCGTACGAAGAATTCTTCAACGAACCATACCCGGTGCGCACAACGGTTGGCTCACAGCTCGCGGGCATTCGTGTAGAGATCGATGTGATTGCCGTTTTGCCTCCCAAATAAAATATCTGATGACTCTACCCTTAAAGACAAAGTGCAGGGCGCGATCCAAGAATCGGCGACAGGAAGGGTTGACCCGCAGCTGACCATTTATGTTGCGAGTTATGACAGCCGGTTCTTGCAAAGAATCTAGATCGCATCGGAACGTACTGCAGTATGACAAATGCGAGGGCGAATGTTTGCTCTCGCATTTGTCTTGCTAGATAACCTACCCAGCTGCGCGAGGCAGAAAATCGCACCCCAGGGAAGTGCGTGCCGGTGACGCTCCAAAGCTGAGTACTTTCGAGCGTCACCGACAGTGCGCCCGCCCACGCTTACACCTGAAGGGCCCCTCGAACTCGTCTCGCAAGGCATACGTTGCGAGACGTCTCACCACCTACTCCCCCACCCACGCAAGACAGGCGGGTTTCTGCGGGCCAACGATTCTCGTAACTATGTGTCGCAACTGAGTGGGTAAATTCTGTTCTGTCCGTCAGTTACGAGACACTCCGGGAGCATGTGGTGGCCACGCTGATCGGGTACGCCCGGGTGTCGACCAAAGGGCAATCCACAGATCGCCAGGAAGCCGATCTGTTGGCGGCGGGTGTCCGACGAGATGACCTCTACCTCGACCACGGTGTCTCTGGCGCCAGAGCTTCTCGCCCGGCGTTCGATCGGTCGATGGCCGCGTTGCACGACGGGGACACCCTGGTCGTGGCGACCTTGGACCGGCTCGGGCGGTCGACCCAGAACATGCTCGCCTTCGCCGACGAACTCAGGGCCCGCGGCGCAGGCCTGCAAGTTTTGAACCTGGGCGGCGGGGACGTCGACACCGCAACACCGGTCGGGTCGATGCTGTTCACGATCATGGCCGCTCTGGCCCAAATGGAACTAGAGATCAACGAGAACGCGTCACTGACTCCATCACCAAACGACGCGCAGCCGGCCAAGACCTCGGCGGCCGACCCCAACGAATCACCGACTCCCAAATCCGCAGCGCCATCCGACTCGTCGAAGCCGGAGACCCTGCCAGTCAGGTAGCACGCGACCTGGGAATGTCTCGCACGACGTTCTATCGCCGGTCCGGAGCCCTGAATACCTAGCAACTGACCCGCGCTGGCGTACTGACAACTTGTCTATTTGCCGAGCTGGAAGAGTGCCAAGTCGACATCCCGGGCAAGCCAGTCATTGCCTCGTTCGTTGACGGCACCCCTGAGCTGTTCGACCAGGTGCATATACCGGCCGTACCGCCTGCGCGGGGGCCGGGCTGAGAGTGTGAGGTCAAGCACCTTGAGGCCGGCCTGAGCGCGATGGTCGTAGATAGCCATCCGTGTTGGCGCGGCCACTAGCAACACCGCAGACGCGAGAGCATCCCCGTATGTGAACCCAGGAAGACCGGACAGCTCACGCCTGCCTGCAACCGCAGCCTCAGGGACGCTGAGTGAACGGTCCTGCACACAGCGAGCAGCGCGAGCCGTCACTGCCCGAACATGGTCCTCGGGCAGAGCCATGAACTCACCCGCCCAAGGCGTATCGGCTCTCATCCGCTTCCACATCACCAACACACCAACATCAGCCTTGCCGACCGAACCAGCGTCCTTGACGCGATTACTGACCTCGGTCAGGACGTCGTCGTAGTGAACCGACACCTCCCGTTTGTACTCGCCGCGGGCGGCCATCAACCGATCGACAGCGCCCGGGCTCACTACGTGGTCTGCATCGGTAGGCATGAACATGGATCGTGCCACGACCCGCCCACTACCGGCGGCCGTTCGCGCCGCTATCACCGCGAACCGTCAGACTGATCCATACGGTGCGGCTGCTGCCACTTCGATGGACCTTGCGTTCAACCGCAACGCCTTGTCGGCACCACGAAAGGCGATCGGTCCGGCGACGTCCAACACCGCCCCATTGCTCAACACCCCTTCGCCGACGCTCGCGAATATCCGCGAAAAGACCAACACGACAACCGACACTCCCGCTTCCACGATCTCGAGCGCCGCCCACAGATCCCCCGAAACAGTCCTCTTCATCTGCAGAGATCTCAAGATCGCCCGCACCGAGACGACGCTGCCCTGGAGCAAGCCGTTCAACTGAGCCACAGACACACGGTTGTCCATTAAGCGAACCATAGCCGCCGTCGAAACGGTTGTGAGACGTCTTGTAGACGCAAAAACCACCATTGAGCACCGTCGAGGGGACTGTCTCTAAATCCTTCGTTACCGAGATGACCGCGTGGTTACGGCTGATGGACAACTGCTCCCCTGCGCCTTCCGAACCGGACACGTCCCTGCCCGCACGACCCGTCCCATCACCGAAATCGGAGTGCGGGCAAGTTCTGAGACTGGCGTCAGCAGACACCGCACAGATTCAAGAGATGTCGCTGCTGGGGTGGCACCCTGTTTCTGGTCGGGTAAGAGGGCTTCTACAACCGCTTGTCGCGGGTTTTGCCCCGTTCAGCGGTCCGGTGAACCGGGCGTGGTGTCAACAGGACCGTTGGCCGATCCGATGAACAATGGTCTTGACGACCTCATTGCTGTCCGGAGTAGCGTCACCAGTGCATTGGGATCCAATCTTGTAGGTGCGACTCGTCGGGCCGCACCGCAACGGTCAACGGGTGCGGCATCACCAGCTCGTTACCCGTGTATCGAAGGCTCGCGGACAGGGATTAACCTCACCGCCCACAAGCCCCACGCAATTGATGTGACCACCTCCTCGACGTGGGTCACCGCAATCGCTGCACGTTTCTCCTGGGCATCCTGCAGGGGCAGGACGCATCCAGCTCATTTCGGTGCCGAGCCATTCTCAGCCGACACCTTTCTCGTTAAAGGAGTCACCCATGACCACCCGAACACGGTCGCTGCATACCGCTCTTGCCGGCGCAGGTGCAATAGCGACCGCTGTCGCACTCACTGCGGCATCTCCAGGATCTTTAACACCCGAGGCCAACGCCGCAACGGCTGCCAACACCGCGCCCGCCTGCAGCTCTGCCACCCTGGTCCACACGAACAAGGGGTCTGTGTGCGGGGTAACCGCGAACGGGGTAACGACGTATGAGGGGATCCCTTACGCGGCCTCACCGGTGGGCAAGCTTCGCTGGAAGTCCCCCGTTCCGGCCACACGATGGGCCACGACACTGCACGCCACTACCCCGGTGAAGGAATGCCCCAGCCCGGGATTTCCTCCGGGCTCACCCCCTACCAAGAACACCACCGAAGACTGCCTCAACGTCAAGGTGCAGATACCAGCTGGTGCCAGACCCGGTGAAAGGCTGCCGGTGATGTACGAAGTGCATGGTGGTGGGTTCCTGGGCGAAGCCCGCACCGACGACGGTTCCAACCTGGTTCGTACCGGCAAAGTCGTCTACGTTTTCGTCAACTACCGGTTGGGCATTCTGGGGTTCCTGGCGAACAAGGCACTTGGAGCCCACTCAGGTGACTACGGCATCCAGGACCAGCAGGCCGGACTGCGCTGGGTGAAGCAGAACATCAACCGTTTCGGTGGAAACCCGAACAACGTGACTGTGTTCGGCGAGTCCGCCGGCGGGGCCAGCACCTGCGACCAGATCGCTTCACCGACCGCGAAGGGATTGTTCCAGAGAGCAATCAGTATCAGCGGTTTCTACAACTACCAGAACAACATCGTCTGGTCCAAGGGTGACTGCAAGTCCACCTACTTCACCGAAGCGCAAGCCCAGAAAGTAGGTGACAAATATGCCACGAAGGTCGGCTGCGGAAACGTCAAAGACGTCGCTAAATGCCTACGGAACGTCCCGGTGAAAAAGCTCCTCGCCGCGGGCGGCCAGTTCACCCTGCCAACAGCAGGCGGAACCATCGGGCCCATCGTCAACGGCACCACGCTGACCATGTCACCAGCCAAGGCGTTCGCCACCGGGCACGTCAACAAGGTCAACCTCATCACCGATGTCGGCCGCGATGAGTTCAACGGAGGCGTCTATAACAACACCCCCGGTCTTCACGCAGTGGTGGCAGAGACCCCCGCCCAGTACCGACAACTGGTCCGTGAGCAGTTCGGTCGCCTCGCTGGAACCGTGGAGCGGCTCTACCCACTGAACCGTTACACCTCACCGTTCGTGGCCTACCGCACGATCATGGCCGACTCCGCTTCGGTATGCCCCATGCTGCGCGCGGATGACCAACTATCGCGCTACATGCCGGTCTACGCCGACATCGACACCGACGCCGACAACCCAGCCGGTGAGGGCCTGACACAGGTCCTGGGTGCCCAGCACAGCGAAACGAACGGCCTCGTGCACTTCCCGACCTCCAAGTTGGACCCCAACCAGAAAGCACTACAAACCCAGCTGCTGTTGGAATGGACTAACTTCGCCCGCACCGGAAACCCGATGGCACCACAGACACCCGCCTGGCCCCTGTACAAGACATACATGAAGCCGGTCATGCTGCTGCGACCCGCTGGGTCCAGTTCCGTAGCGCCCACCGAATTCATCACCTCACAACACCAGTGCGCGTTCTGGAACAAGACCACCCGCTACTGACATCCACAACCGGCGCGGGCACAC
>JALYUK010000446.1 GCA_030853805.1 Actinomycetota bacterium
CGGTGATACAGCGCCTATCGAATACGCCGATGGCGGACCGAATGAAGGATGGGAAAGACCTCGGCGAAGAGCTCGTCATCGCTCACGCCGTGGCGCAGGCAGAAGCAGGTGCTGCGGTTGTGATGCTGATCGATGAGATCCGAGGAGCCGCAGTCGCGACACGCGAGATCGGACGGCTGGAGAGACTTGCCGCAGCGGGTCAACCTGTGGGGACGTTGAGTCTCTACAGCACCCTCACCGTTCTGAAGCTCGGGATCGGGTTACGCCTCATTCCCGATCGCAACACGATGCGAAATGTTCACGCTCTGCTTCGCGGGTGTGATGACGGTCTGGTCCACATCGACCAGACCGACCTCCTCAGCCACCGGTCGTGGAAACGACCACAGCCACGCTGAGCACTCAGCTGAGAGCGCGGCCCCTCGACAAACACCGCCTGTCCAGGTCTCCGCGAGTAGGATGCACTCCCCCTCGTGCTGGACCGACACGCGATCACGCGCGTGTCGCACGCGTGGGGGAGACGCCTGCAATTATTCGGCTCAGCAACCAGCGAGAAGTTCTACTCACAATCGAGCGACGTCGATTTGCTCGTCGAATTTGCGCCCGGTGTGACGGACCCATTCGACGCTTACTCGGGTGGACAGAGGATCTCGAATACTTGCTGGATCGAGACGTTGACCTCGTGATGGCCAGCGCCGTGCGGAACCCGCACTTTGCAGCGTCGGCACTCGTGGGCGCGCAGGAGCTTTACGCGGCCTGAGTCGGGTGCTTTCCTCTGGGATGTCCACAGCGCAAGCGTCCGCATCACGACGTTTACCAGTGGGCTGTTCAGTGAGACCTACGCAACGGACGAGCTGCGTAAGTCCGCAGTCGAGCGACAACTCGAGATCGTCGGCCAGTGCTGCGGTTCAGGCGACCTTGCCGGGGTATCGCCGGCGGGTGGCCTCTCAGCTGGTCCCGACCAAGACGCTGATCGCCGACCACGACAGCTGCGCAGCGCGCGACTGCCCCACGGGCCTCGATGAGCTAACGCTCGGCCGCCGAGCGCTCCGGGACCACCGAGCGGATCCCCGACACCACTGTGGGGTCGAGTTCGTCACATGGGTCCGGTTCGTACTTCTCGAACCGCGCAGCCAACTCGTCGGCGTGCTGCGTGATCTCTTCACTCTGCGTGGCATCAATGATCACCTCAGGAATTTCTTCCTCGCAGTCATCATGCAGACAACTCTGCACGTCTCCGGGCGGATCCAACGGCAGCACTTCTACCGCCATGGCTCGCCGACCCAGCGGGCGACACCGTCCGGCAGCAGGATCGATTCATCCAGCCAGCCTTCGTGAGATCCGTTCGACGACTGCCAGCCGTCGATTGTCCGAGTTGCCGAATGATCACCAAGTCGAGCATGGACGACGCCGCCACGGGCGGTGGTGAGCACCCAGCCGTCCAGCTGGTCGATGAGGTCGGCCGAACCGTAGTCGCAGGCATCGCATCCGCAAGAAGGCACACAATCGAGGGTCACGGGACGCTCCCCGTCCCGCACGAGCCCGACATCGAGTCCGAATGGCGCTCCGCCAACGAGCGTGTTGGCGAAAAGGAGGCCGAGGCCGCCGCGAACAGTCGGTCGGATCTGCCGGACACGCGACAACTCATCGGCGGGCCGTGCAGCGCAGATCCACTCTTCGCTCGGCACATCGCTGGTCACGGCCAACCCGGCCTCAGCGAGAACTCGGACCCAAGCCTCGACCCGGGCGTCGAGGATGCGGTACTTACCCACGTCCGAGACCCGCGAGTACTCCTCGTCCAGTGGGCTGCGGTCCGGGTGCGGGCTCGGCCAG
This sequence comes from Actinomycetota bacterium, assembly GCA_030853805.1. Taxonomy (GTDB): domain Bacteria; phylum Actinomycetota; class Actinomycetes; order Actinomycetales; family Dermatophilaceae; genus Allobranchiibius. The sequence continues at coordinate 1,831 of JALYUK010000446.1, forward strand.
TTCGGTGTGTCAGCACCAGTCACCTCGAAGACCAGATCCACCTTTTCGAGCAGCGGGCCGAACCACGCCGCTCGTGGCGGCGCATCGAAGTCATCCATCCGGGCAGCATCGTCCATACCGGAAGCATCGACGCACCCGCTCGCATGACGCAACAGCTTTTGACCCCTAGAGACTGACCCACTGGACGGACCAGTTGACTCGCATAGTTGGGGGCTGGTGATAGCGCGTACCGAGTGCGCCACGCGTCGCCCCTAAATTCACAGCAGATTCATTGACAGCCTCTGGGTGCAGGGGTATAGATGCACTATGAAGCTGAGGCGTGCGCTGGCCACGCGTTCGATGACCATCCCCGCCGCATTGACAGTCGTTGCCGTCGTCGGCTCGATGACCGCGCTGTCGTCCACGAAGGCCGATGCGTCCGCTGCGGGCAATACCGCGGCCATCACGAGCACCGGCCTGCGCCCGCACCAGATCAAACACGTGTGGCTGATCATGCTGGAGAACAAGTCCTACGACGCGACCTTCACCGGCCTCAACCAGAACAGCTATCTGTGGAAGACGTTGCCAGCACAGGGCGCGTTGCTGAAGAACTACTACGGCACCGGCCACTACAGCATGGACAACTACAT
>JALYUK010000468.1 GCA_030853805.1 Actinomycetota bacterium
GCTACGACATCGGACTCGCCGGCCTCGATTCCGCCACCGGGGGTGATCCACCAGGTGACACCGCTGACCCCCGGGTCCCGGTCGGAGAAGAGCAGCACCCGCTCTGCTCGGTCGATCAGCAGAACCCGCGCGGTGCGTCGCGTCCGTAGCGGTCGCTGCTGCGGCGGAACCGCCCGCAGGGTGCGGGTCGGCTCCTGGCCGGATGGGTCAGCCGGCACAGGCAGGACCAGCCGCGACCTCGCGCAATACCGGCGCACCGATACTCGGCATTCCGAGAGCGACGGCCGGCTTGTTGATCGCGCCCGGCGTCGCGCCGTCCTGCAGTGCTGCCCACGCATCGCCGCCGGCGGTGCGGCGCACGGAGTAGGCGCCGCCCTCGACACCGGAGTCGGCCACCAGGTGGTGGGGGGCTGCGTAGGTGACACCAACGGTGACCATGTCACCTGGTCGGGCCCGCTCCGCGCCCTCCGGCACCGCAAAATGCACCAACCGGTTGTCCTGTGCGCGACCGGACATTCGCCCGCTCGCAGCGTCTTTACGACCTTCGCTCGGTGAAACCAGGACCTCCACCTCGCGGCCGATCATCCGCTTGTTCTCTGCCCAGGACACTTCCTCCTGGAGCGCGACCAGCCGCATGAACCGCTCCTGAACCACTGCTTTCGGAAGCTGATCGGGCAGCTCTGCCGCCGGTGTGCCCGGTCGGATCGAGTACTGGAAGGTGAACGCGGAGGAGAACCGTGCCTCTCGAACGACCCGCAGGGTCTGCTCGAAATCCTGCTCCGTCTCACCAGGGAAGCCGACGATGATGTCGGTGGTGATGGCCGCCTCGGGCATCGATGCGCGGACCCGGTCGATGATGCCGAGGAACTTGGCCGATCGATAGGACCGGCGCATGTCTTTGAGTACCTTGTCCGAACCGGACTGCAACGGCATGTGCAGGGACGGCATGACGTTGGCGGTTTCCGCCATCGCGTCGATGACATCGTCGGTGAAGGCAGCCGGATGCGGCGAGGTGAATCGCACGCGCTCCAAGCCCGTGATCTGCCCGCAGGCCCGCAGCAACTTGCCGAACGCGAGGCGGTCGCCGAACTCCACGCCGTAGGTGTTCACGTTCTGACCCAGCAGCGTGATCTCCACGACTCCCTGGTCGACCAGCGCCTGCACCTCGGCCAGGACATCCCCCGGCCGACGGTCCTTCTCCTTACCGCGCAGAGCGGGCACGATGCAGAAGGTGCAAGTGTTGTTGCAGCCCACCGAAATCGATACCCAGCCGCTGTAGGCCGAATCGCGTCGGGTCGGCAACGTGGAGGGGAAGGTCTCCAACGACTCGAGGATCTCCACCTGCGCCTCGGCGTTGTGGCGGGCCCGCTCCAACAGGACGGGCAGCGATCCGACGTTGTGGGTGCCGAAGACCACGTCGACCCAGGGTGCGCGCTCGACGATCGTGCCCTGGTCCTTCTGCGCCAGGCAGCCGCCGACCGCGATCTGCATTCCGGGGTGCACGTCTTTGACCGCTTTGAGCGCTCCCAGGTTGCCGTACAGCTTGTCGGAGGCGTTCTCGCGCACCGCGCAGGTGTTGTAGACCACCACATCGGCCGCCTCCGGCTGTTCGGCCGAGGCGAGGGTCATCCGGTCGACATACCCCGCATGCTCCAGCAGACCGCTGATCCGCTCGGAGTCGTGGACGTTCATCTGGCACCCGTGGGTGCGGACCTCATACGTGCGCATAACGCGGTCCAGGATACGGCGTGTTGCGCGGGCCCCCTGTCGGCCTCCTGCCAGGCCGTGGTCGACGAGGGCAGCCGGCCGCAGCGCAGATCAGACGGCCTTGCCGGGATTGAGAATGCCGTGCGGGTCCAGGGCTGCCTTGACGGCGCGCTGCATGGCCAGCACCTGCGGGCCGAGTTCGCGCTCCATCCCGGGTCGTTTCAGCAGACCGACCCCGTGCTCACCGGTCACCGTGCCACCTGCTGCCAATGCGGCGTCGATGATGGCAGTGAACGCCAGCTGCGCGCGCTCCTTCGCAGCGACATCGCCGCGCTCGATCAGCATCAGCGGGTGCAGATTTCCGTCACCGGCGTGCGCGATGTTGGCGATCCTGATGTCATGCCTGATGCCGATGTCAGCAACGTCCTGCAGCATCTGCGGTACGGCTGCCTTCGGCACGCACACGTCCTCGGTGAGCACCTCCCCCAGCCGTTCCAGCGCCGGGTAGGCCAGCCGCCGCGCCGCCATCATTGCCTCCGCCTCCTCTGCGTCGGCGGCTTCCGCGGTAAAGGTGGCGCCCGCCGCAGCGAACACCTCACGCATCGCGAGCGCACCGGCCGAGCCTGCCTCGCCGCCGTCATCGATCCGGCCGATGAGGACGACGTTCGCCTCCGCACCGATGCCCAGATGCGCGTATTCGTCGACTGCCTCAAGGGTCGTTCGATCGACCAGTTCCAAGGCTGCAGGCGTCAGCCCACGCAAGGCGACAGCCCGCACGGCTTCGCCCGCCGCGACCAGGTCGTCGAAATAACCGATCACGGTGTGCCCGGGATCTGGCAGCGGTAGCAGACGGACGGTGATCTCGGTGATGATGCCGAGGGTGCCCTCGGATCCGACGAACAAGCTCATCAGGTCCAGCCCGGACACCCCCTTGGCGGTCCGGCGTCCCAACCGGACGATGTCGCCCGTGCCGGTGACCACCTGCAGTTCACGCACGTAGTCGCGGGTAACCCCGTACTTGACGCAGCACATACCGCCGGCGTTGGTCGCGACGTTTCCGCCGATCGTCGACCACGGTGAGCTGGCCGGGTCGGGGGGATACCAGAGTCCGTGCTCCGCAACGGCCTTGCGCAGGTCGTCGTTGATCACTCCCGGCTCCGCGACCGCAAGTCGCTCCAGCGGGTTGACCTCCCGTACTGCGTTCAGCTGATCCAAGGAGATCACCACGCATCCGGCCAGCGAGTTCGCGCCGCCGGACAGGCCGGTGCCCGCACCTCGCGCGACCACGGGGATGCGGTGCTCGAGCGCCCACCGGACGACTGTCTGCACGTCGGCGGCGCTGCGCACCCGGACCACCGCCATGGGCATCTCGTACGGTGCCCACTCCGCCTCGTCATGCACGTAGCTCGCCATCAGATCCGGATCGCTGAGCACGACCCTGGGGTCGAGCATTCCGCGCAGTGCGGGCAGCGCCTCGGCAACGTCAGTCATCTGCCCGACGTTACGCTGCTGAGCGGCCCGCCCGGGTCAGTCGGCCCAGGTCAGTCGCGCTGGTGCTCGGGAGCATCGGCAACGGCTTCCCGGATCACCGACCACGACATCGACGACGAATAGCCCTTCCGCGCCAACATGCCTGCGAGGCGACGGGTTTGAACCAGGGCATCGAGACCGTGCATCGATCGCATCTTCTTGGCCACCAGCGCGTGAGCGCGGGCCCGCTCGCTCTCGTCATCGATCTGCTCGAGTGCCTCCTGGGCCACGTCGTCGTCCACGCCCTTACGGCGAAGCTCCTGCGCCAACGCCCGACGGGCCAGCCCGCGGCCCACCTGTTGGGAGCGCACCAGCATCCCCGCATACGCCGCGTCGTCGACCAACCCGACGTCCTGCATCCGATCCAGGACCACCTTCGACACCTGCTCGTCGCACCCTTTGGCGGCGAGCTTGTCTTCCAGGTGGCGACGGCTTCGCGGGGCCATCGTGAGCTGTTGCAACACAATGGCCCGCGCGACGTCATGCGGATCCGACGCGCCGTCGCCTGCCGGACGGGGCGAGGACATTCCCCGCGACGTCATCTTTAGAAGTCGACCGGCACCTCGGCCGGCGCCGCAGCCTTGGCCGGTGCGACTGCCCCTGCCGACACCACAACCTCGGCAGGCTTGTCGACCTGCGGGCCGATACCGAGCTTCTCTTTGATCTTCTTCTCGATCTCGTCACTCAGGTCGGGGTTGTCCAGCAAGAACTTGCGGACATTCTCCTTGCCCTGTCCGAGCTGGTCGCCTTCATAGGTGTACCAGGCTCCGGATTTGCGGACGAAGCCCTGCTCCACGCCCATGTCGATCAGGCCACCTTCACGGGAGATGCCGTGTCCGTACAGGATGTCGAACTCGGCCTGCTTGAAGGGCGGAGCCACCTTGTTCTTGACCACCTTGACGCGGGTGCGGTTACCGACGGGGTCGGTGCCGTCCTTCAGCGTCTCGATGCGGCGCACGTCCAGCCGCACGGACGCGTAGAACTTCAGCGCCTTGCCACCGGTAGTGGTCTCCGGCGAGCCGAACATCACGCCGATCTTCTCGCGCAGCTGGTTGATGAAGATCGCGGTCGTGCCGGTGTTACTGAGAGCGCCGGTGATCTTGCGCAGCGCCTGGGACATCAGTCGGGCCTGGAGGCCGACGTGGCTGTCACCCATCTCGCCCTCGATCTCCGCACGTGGCACCAGGGCAGCGACGGAGTCGATCACGATGATGGCGATCGATCCGGAGCGGATCAACATGTCCGCAATTTCCAGCGCCTGCTCGCCCGTGTCGGGCTGACTGACCAGCAGCGAGTCGATGTCGACTCCGAGCTTCTTGGCGTATTCGGGATCGAGCGCGTGTTCGGCGTCGATGAACGCAGCGATACCGCCCGCCCGCTGGGCGCTGGCGACCGCGTGCAGCGCAACCGTGGTCTTACCACTGCTCTCCGGGCCGTAGATCTCCACGACCCGACCGCGCGGGAGCCCACCGATACCGAGGGCCAGGTCGAGCGCGATCGAACCGGTCGGGATGACGTCGATCGGGGGACGGACGTCCTCGCCCAGGCGCATCACGGAACCCTTGCCGTGCGCCTTCTCGATCTGGGCCATGACGGCTTCGAGGGCCTTTGCTTTGTCTCCGGGCTTGGGACCGGCTGCTACTGGGCTCATCGGGTGCTTCTCTCTGCTCGCGGTGGATCGCGCCTACAGGCGACCTTCTCCTCAACGCCTCGTGCGATGACGTTGGATCTGGTCAGACGCTAAGCGCCGCCACCGACAGCCGCCGCACTTGATCCAGCACGTGTGGATGAGCGACTCCCCGGTGGGGCACCTGTGGAAACTCTAGACCACACCCCGAACACGCGTACGAAGCGACACGCGCCACGGTCAGCGGGGAGCCGGCAGATCCCGACCCAGCCAGCGGTCCGGCGGCACATCCATGTCCTTACAGAGTGCCTGCCACACGTCGCGCAGGTTTGCGCCCTCATCGATCGCCTGATCGGCGGTGCGATCGGCGAGCGCATAGATCGAGTGGGACCTCGCCAGCACTCGGGCGTATCCGGAGCCGAACTCCTCATCCATCAGTCGCCAGAATTCGCTCACTCGCACCCACTCAGTGTGTCAGTGAGTCACGGTCGCTGATCCGGTGCGTGCGGCGGGTGACGCACGACATACTGCAGTGATGCGCCTCATCATCGCTCCCGATGTCCCCGATTCCCCTGCCCGCGTCCAGGAACCACAGTCACCGCCTGTCCGCGTCGGGCTGGTCCAACATGCGTGGGATTGCGACCCGGTACGGCTCGCGCAGACCCTGCACGCGGCCATCGGGCAGGCGGCCGAGACAGGTGCGAAATTCGTGTTCCTGCCCGAGATCACTCTCTCGCGCTACCCCGCCGACACCTTGCCCACCGGCACCCCGAGCGACACGGCCGAAGACCTGGTGAGCGGCCCGACCATGCAGCTGGTGCAGCGGGCAGCGCGCGAGTTCGGCGTCTACGTGCACTCATCTCTCTACGAGCGTGCCGACGCCGAGGACGGCCGCGGGTTCAACACCGCGATCCTGGTGGCGCCCGACGGCGAACTGGTGCAGCGCACCCGCAAGACCCACATCCCGGTCACCGCCGGCTACTACGAGGACAAATACTTCCGCCCCGGTCCGCCGCAGGACGCCTACCCGGTCGCCGTCGTGCAGGACCCCGACATCAAAATCGGCTTGCCGACCTGCTGGGACGAGTGGTTCCCGGAGGTCGCGCGGTCCTACGCGCTCGCGGGCGCCCAGCTGCTGGTCTACCCGACAGCTATCGGCTCCGAGCCGGACCACCCGGACTTCGACACCCAGCCGCTGTGGCAGCACACGATCGTCGCGCATGCCATCGCCAACGCACTCTTTGTGATTGCGCCCAACCGCTGCGGCAACGAGGGCCTGATCACCTTCTACGGCAGTTCGTTCATCGCCGACCCGTACGGCCGGGTGCTCGTCCAGGCTCCCCGCGACGAGGAGGCGGTGCTGGTCGCCGATCTCGATCTGGGGCAGTGCAGGGACTGGCTGGATCTGTTCCCCTTCCTCGCGACCCGCAGACCGGACACCTACGCCGCACTGGCCGCGCCGGTGACGTCCGAGCACGCGCGGACGGTGCAGCAGTGAATACCACTGGCGGATGGGTGATGCCGCCGGAGTGGGCACCGCACGAGCGCACCTGGATGGCGTTCCCGACCCAGGGATACACCCTCGGCGACACGGCCGAGGAGGCCGATGCCGCCCGGCGCACCTGGGCTGCGGTGGCCAACGCGACCGTGGCGTTCGAGCCGGTGTCGATGGTGGTGGCACCGGCCGACGTGCAGATCGCCCGCGACCTGCTCGATCCGGCGGTCGAACTGCACGAGGCGCCCTTGAACGACGCCTGGATGCGCGACATGGGCCCCTCGTTCGTCCGATCTGCGGATGGAACCCGGCTCGGCGCCGTGGACTGGATCTTCAACGGGTGGGGCGCGCAGTCCTGGGCGAGCTGGGAGCACGACGAGAAGATCGGGCGCTTCGTGGCGGGACTCGCCGGCGCAGACGTCATCTCCTCCCCGCTGGTCAACGAAGGCGGCGGATTTCACATCGACGGCGAGGGCACGGTCCTGCTGACCGAGACCGTGCAGTTGGACCCCGGCCGCAACCCGGACGCGACCAAGGAGTCGATCGAGGCCGAATTCACCCGGTGTATCGGTGTCGACACGTTCATCTGGCTGCCCCGCGGGCTGACCCGCGACTATGACGACTTCGGCACCCGCGGGCACGTCGACATCGTCGCGACCTTCCCCTCGCCCGGCGTCGTGCTCGTGCACCATCAGGAGGACAACTCCCACCCCGACTACGCCGTCAG
>JALYUK010000483.1 GCA_030853805.1 Actinomycetota bacterium
GTGTGAACGGGTGCGCTCTATGGGGCGCACCCGTTAACACAACTCGGTGGTGGGACGTCAGACGAGGCGCTTGTCCGGCGACTTCGTCCTGGCCGGGTCGGTGTCGGGCAGGTCGCCCAGGGCCGCATCGACCTTCTTCATCACGTCGGCGTCGAGCTTGACGCCCGCAGCTTCGGCGTTGCTGGTGACCTGCTCCGGCTTGGAAGCGCCGACCAGGGCCGCCGCGACGTTGTCATTGGCCAGCACCCATGCGACGGCGAGCTGCGCCATCGTGAGGTTCAGGTCCTCGGCGATCGGCGCGAGCTTCTGAACAGCGGTCAGGGTCGTGTCGTTCATGAAGCGGCTGATCATGTCCGCTCCGCCCTTGTCGTCGGCGGCGCGACTGTCGGCCGGCGGCTGTTCCCCCGGCTTGTACTTGCCGGTCAGGATGCCTTGCGCGATCGGGCTCCAGACGATCTGGGAGATGCCGAGTTCTTTGCTGGTCGGCACCACTTCGCCTTCGATGACCCGCCAGAGCATCGAGTACTGCGGCTGGTTGGAGATGAGCTGGACGCCCAGTTCGGTCGCGAGGGCGTGACCCGCGCGGAGCTGGTCTGCGGTCCATTCGCTGACGCCGATGTAGAGCGCCTTGCCGGACCGCACGACGTCGGCGAATGCCTGCATCGTCTCTTCCAGCGGGGTTTCGTAGTCGTAGCGGTGTGCCTGGTAAAGGTCGACGTAATCGGTGCGCAGCCGACGCAGTGATGCATCAATCGAATCGTGGATGTGCTTGCGGGACAGCCCGGTGTCGTTGTGCTGCTTACGGCCGGTCGGGAAGTAGACCTTGGTGAAGATTTCCACCGATTCGCGCGATTCACCGGCGAGTGCGCGCCCGAGTACAGACTCGGCAGCTCCGTTCGCGTAGACGTCCGCCGTGTCGAAGGTGGTGATGCCGGAGTCGAGCGCGGCGCGCACGCAGCGCACAGCCATGTCGTCCTCGACCTGGCTGCCGTGGGTGAGCCAGTTGCCGTAGGTGATCTCTGAGATCTTCAGTCCGCTGTTACCTAAGTATCGAAAGTCCATATTTAAACCGTACGCCGCGCGCCTGAATGTCGCACATGAGCGATTCGTCGATCCGGGATGCCATCGTCGGTGGCTGATGCCACAGTGGAGGGATGGATACCGTTACCGATCAGCAGTTTCGCGACGCCGACCTCCCCGACTGGCACAAGGCCCCGAACACACTGCACGCCAGCTTTGAAGTGCCCGATTACCGCGCCGCCGCGACGTTCATCACGGCGATCGCCGAAGCGGCGGAGTCAGCAGTGCACCACCCGGACCTGAGCCTGACCTACGGCACGCTCGACCTGACGCTGTGCTCGCACGACGATGGGACAGTCGTCACCCAGAAGGATCTGGATCTGGCGGCTGAGATCAGCCGGCTCGCCGCGGCGCAGGGTCGCAGCGCGCAGCACGACGCCACCTACGAGATCTAGGCCGGCACCTGCGATGGTCAAGAAGCTGATCAACGACCCGCTCGACGTCGTCCGTGAGTCAATGGAAGGAGTGGTGCTCACCCAACCCGGCACCGCGATTCTGCGCGACCGCACAATCGTCGTGCGAGCCGACCGGGTCAGCCACGGCCCGACCACCGATCTGCCGGTCGCGTTGATCTCCGGCGGAGGGGCGGGGCATGAGCCGGCGCACGCCGGATATGTCGCGAGCGGAATGCTGACAGCCGCCGTCAGTGGTGCGGTTTTCTCCTCGCCCAGTGTCGATGCCGTGCTCGACGGGATCAGAGCCGTCACCGGCACCGGCGGCGCGCTGTTGATCGTGAAGTCCTACACGGGTGATCGCCTGAACTTCGGGCTGGCTGCCGAGCTGGCCCGCTCCGAAGGCTATGACGTGCGGATGGTCGTCGTCGGCGATGACGTCGCGCTCGCTGACGATGACGACAATGCGGGTCGGCGCGGACTGGCCGGCACCGTCCTGGTGCACAAGAGCGCCGGAGCGCTCGCAGAGCAGGGCGGCTGCCTCGACGACGTCGCCGCGGTGGCTCGAGCGGTCGCCGCTGCGGTCGGCACGATGGGCCTGGGTCTGACTCCGTGCATCGTGCCCGGGTCGGACGAGCCTGGGGCAGAGATTGCGGCCGAGGGCGCCGAGCTCGGTCTCGGCATCCACGGCGAGCCAGGGGTGCTGTCCATCGATATGGCACCTGCCGACGAGCTCGCCGCCCGCCTCGTCGACACCATCGTGTCCGACCGGCAGTACGGCTCGGGTGTACGCGTGGTCGCTCTCATCAACTCCACTGGCGGTACGCCGCCGATGGAGTTGTCGATTATTTCGCGCGCTGTGGTGAAGTTGTTGCAGGACAGGGGCATTGAGGTCGATCGGCTCTACCAGGGACTGGTGATGACGAGTCTCGAGATGGCCGGATGCTCGGTGTCCCTCTTGGCGACGGATACCCACGACGGTCTGCTGGATTTGTTGGATGCGCCCACGGGGTCACTCAGTTGGCCTGGTCACGGCGTTGCGCAGGCCCCCGGGTTGACGCAGGTCGATGTACCGGCCGGCCCGGAGTTGACCGACGACGAGGCAGGCGAAGGCAACGCAACCGACGAGCAGTGCAGCGCCGCCATCGAGCGCGCCTGCAAGGCCCTGCTGGACGCCGAAGACGAGCTGACCCAGATGGACAAGGTCGTCGGGGACGGTGATCTCGGCACAGCCCTCGCCCGTGGGGCCCGTGCCTGGCTGGCCGACCCGGTAAGTGGTGGGGCAGCGCATCAGCTGCGGGCGCTGTCCGGCGTCGTGCGTCGTGAAGTGGGCGGCACCTCGGGTCCGCTCTACGCGGCGGGTCTGCTGCGCGCTGCCGAAGCCGTCCGTGCCGGGGGCGACTGGGCCGCAGCACTACGAGCGGGTAGCGAGGGCGTGCAGGAGCTCGGCGGCGCTGCCGAAGGCGACCGAACCATGGTTGATGCGCTTGCGCCCGCTGCCGCAGCAGCCGGCGACGGGCTCGCGGCAGCCCAGCAGGCAGCGCACCGGGGCGCGGACGGCACAGCGGACCGCGTCGCCCGACGCGGCCGCTCCAGTTATCTCGGTGACCGGGTCAAGGGGCACCCGGACCCTGGCGCGGTGGCGATCGCGGTCTGGCTGGACGCGCTCGGTTCCTGACCCTTTCGATGGACCAGCTCGCATGGGAAGGTGAGCCATGGCAGACAACACGACATCCATCCTGCTGACCGACGCGTTCGAGCGGGTGCATGAGCTCGTCCCCGAGGTCATCGGCGGACTGGACAGCGCGGAGTTGGAGTGGCAACCGGATACGGAGGCCAACTCCATCGGTTGGCTGGTCTGGCACCTGACTCGAGTCCAGGACGACCATTTCGCCACCTTGACCGGGCAGGAACAAATCTGGCTCAAAGACGGGTGGGCCGGCAGGTTCTCGCTGTCCTACCCCGACGATTCGATCGGGTTCGGTCAGTCCGGCCCGGAGGTGGGTCAGTTCACCGTCGATGAACCGACGCTGTTGACCGGGTACCACGCGGCAGTTCACGCTGCCACTCTCGCTGCGCTGCAGACTTTCTCACCGCAGGATTACGGGCGGGTGGTCGACGACCGGTACGACCCGCCGGTAACCCTCGGTGCACGGGTGGTCTCGGTACTCGGCGACATCAGCCAGCACGTCGGTCAGGCGGCATACGTACGCGGGCTGCTCGAGCGCAGAGCCTGACTAACAAGACAAAACCGCCGAGTGGCAGGGAACCAACT
>JALYUK010000492.1 GCA_030853805.1 Actinomycetota bacterium
GCGAGCGCCGGGCGGCCGGTCAGTGCGGCACCGGCAGCCAACCCTGAGGATGCACCCGCGAGTCCGCCCGCAAAGAGGTACCCCGCGATATCCGGTGCTTTCCAGGTGGGCTCTTTGAGGATCGGCCGCCCGTAGTACGACGTGAACTCCGGCTCCGGATCGCGACGCGGGCTCATCGGCGCCCGCCGATGAAGGACACAGCCACGCCGGCCAGGAGCGCGCCCGCAGCCAACCCGGCCTGCTTCCACATGGCAGGCAGGTCACGGGTGGTGACGACCGGGTCCGGTGGCAGTCCGTAGACCTCCGGCTCATCCAGCAGCAGGAAGAACGCACCCGTGCCACCGACCCCGTCGTCGGGTGAGTCGCCGTAGAGCCGCGCCTCGGGCACCCCCTGCTCATGCAGCTCCTCGACCCGTGCAGCGGCCGTCAGGCGCAACGTGTCCAGCTCGCCGTACTGGATCGACTGGGTGGGGCAGGCCTTCGCGCAGGCCGGCTCGCCGCCGTCGCCGAGCCGGTCGTAACACATCGTGCACTTGAAGACCCGACCGTCGTCCTTGCGCTGGTCGATGACGCCGTACGGGCACGCGGACACGCAGTAACCACACCCGTTGCAGATGTCCTCCTGCACCACCACGGTGCCGAATTCGGTGCGGAAGAGCGAGCCGGTCGGGCATACATCCAGGCAGGCGGCGTGGGTGCAGTGCTTGCAGACGTCCGAGGACATCAGCCACTTCATCCCACCGTGTGCGTCGGACTCGGGCACACCGGAGCCGGGCGGGCTGGTCTCGGTCGCCGGGATCGACTTCTCGATGAAGGCGACATGCCGCCAGGAGTTGGCGCTGAGGTCGGAGGTGTTGTCGAACGACTCCCCGGTCAGATCCAGGGCGCCGTCACTCGGTATGACGTTCCACTCCTTGCACGCGACCTCGCACGCCTTGCAGCCGATGCAGACGGTGGTGTCGGTGAAGAACCCCATCCGTGGTTGTCCAGAGGTGCCCGGCATACCTAGATCTACAGCGGTCATTTCGGGGTCACGCCTTCCATTCCGGTGTGCTCGGTAATGCCTGCCCGCTGTCGGTAGGACTCGACCAGCTGCGGTAGCGCCGCACCGCGCGGTCGCCGCCCGGGCCGGATGTCGACCGTGAGCGCCTTCGTCTCCTGGATGTGCACGTTCGGGTCCAGCGCGATCGAGGTCAGCTCGTTCATCGCGTCGCCAGTGGTCAGGCCGTTGCCACCCCAGTGGAACGGCATCCCGATCTGGTGCACGATCCGGCCCTGCACCTTCAGCGGCTGCATCCGACGGGTCACCATCACGCGTGCCTCGACTGCCCCCCGCGCCGTCACGATGGTGGCCCAGTCGTGGTGCTTCAGCTTGCGCTCGGCAGCCAGCTCCGGCGAGACCTCGCAGAAGAACGCCGGTTGCAGCTCCGCCAGGTAGGGCAGCCAGCGCGTCATACCGCCCGCCGTGAAGTGCTCGGTGAGGCGGTAGGTCGTTGCGACGTAGGGGAAGACGTCGGCGCCCTTGTCCTTGCCGCTGGGGTGGTAGCGGTTGCCCTTGTGGGAGACGACCTGGCGGACCGGATTGCGCTGCTGGGTGTAGAGCGCATTCTCGAACGGGCTGTCCTGCGGCTCGTAGTGCGTCGGCATCGGCCCGTCGACCAGGCCGGTCGGCACGTAGAGCCAGCCCTTCCCGTCGGACTGCATGATGAACGGGTCGTCTCCGCGGATCGCCTCGACACCGGTCGCGCCGTCAGCGGGGCGATAGGTCGGCGCCTTGGTGGCCTCGAAGTCGGGCACGTCGTCGCCGACCCATTTCTCCTGCTGCGAATCCCACCAGATCAGCTTTTTGCGCTCGCTCCAGGGCTTGCCGTCCGGGTCGGCCGACGCGCGGTTGTAGAGCTCGCGACGGTTCGCCGGCCACGCCCACCCCCACTCCAGCGACGAAATGCTCTGCTGCGTATGCGGTTTGCGGCGGGCCGTCTGGTTGACGCCATCGGCGTACGCGCCGGAGTAGATCCAGCACCCGCAACGGGTGCTGCCGTCGTCCTTGAGCTCGGTGTATCCCGACAGCAGATTGCCGTCGGCATCGCACCCGTTGATCTCGCGCAAGACGGCGGCCGCGCTGGGGTCGTTGTACTTGCCCTCGGTCGGGTAGTCCCAGGTCAGGTCCAGCACCGGGGCATCCATCTCATCGGTGGAGCCAGCCAGCTTCGCGCGGATCAGCCGACCCAACTCGTGGATGAACCACAGGTCACTGCGTCGGTCACCGGACGGCTCGATCGCCTGCTCGTGCCACTGCAGCAGCCGGTTGGTGTTGGTGAACGTGCCCTTCTTCTCGGTGTGCGCGGCGGCCGGGAAGAAGAACACCTCGGTGTCGATCTCGGCGGTCTTCAGCTCGCCGGTCTGGATCTCCGGGCCGTCCTTCCACCAGGTCGCGCTCTCGATGAGCGAGAAGTCGCGCACCACGAGCCAGTCCAGATTGGCCATCCCACGTCGCTGCATGCCGGCGTTCGCGGATCCGACTGCGGGGTTCTCACCGAGCAGGAAGTAACCCTTGCAGGTGCCGGCGAGCTGGGCCTGCACCGTCTCGTACGTGCCGTGGCTACCGGTCAGCCGGGGCAGATAGTCGAAGCGGAAGTCGTTGTCGGCGGTCGCCGCGTCTCCCCACCATGCCTTGAGGAGACTGACCATGTAAGCGGGCATATTGGCCCAGAAACCCTGCTGCCCGGCGTCCGCCTGCAGGAAGTCAGTCAAGTTCTCGTGCAGGTGCGCGTGCGGCATCGGGATGTATCCCGGCAACAGATCGAACAGGGTGGGAATGTCGCTGGAACCCTGGATGCTCGCGTGCCCGCGCAGCGCCATGATGCCGCCGCCCGGTCGGCCGATGTTACCCAGCAACAACTGCAGCACTGCCGCAGCACGGATGTACTGCACGCCCACCGTGTGATGGGTCCACCCGACGGCGTACGCGAACGCGGAGGTGCGCTCGCGCCCGGAATTCTCGGTCAGCAGGTCAGCCACCTGGTGGAACAGGTGCGGCGGCACACCGCAGATCTCCTGCACCATCTCCGGGGTGTAGCGCGCGTAGTGGCGTCTGAGCACCTGGAAGACGCAGTTCGGGTCTTCGAGCGTCTCGTCGCGCCGCCAGCTACCGCGCAGCGTCGGACCGCCGGACCCGTGCGATTCGGAGTGGCCGGCTTCGGAAACGCTTGCGCCGCCGTTGGTGATGTCGTCGTATTGCTTGTCCCGCTCGCCGGAGGCCGCCGCGACCTCGGCGCCGTCGTACTGCCAGGTCTTGCCGTCGTAGACCCGCGAGTCAGCGTCCATCCCGGAGAAGAGCCCGTCGAGGTCCTCGGTGTCCTGGAAGTCATCCCGCAGGATTGTGGCCGCGTTGGTGTAGTTGACGACATAGTCGCGGAAATACCGCTCTTTTGTGAGCACATGGTTGATCAGCGCGCCCAGCCAGACGATGTCGGTGCCGGCCCGCAGCGGCACGAACACATCGGCCATCGCGCTGGTGCGCGAGAACCGCGGGTCGACGTGGATGATCTTGGCGCCGCGTGCTTTGGCCTCCATCACCCACTGGAAGCCAACCGGGTGCGCCTCGGCGAAGTTGGATCCCTCGATCAGGATGCAGTCGGACCGCTGCAGATCCTGCAGGTAGGTCGTGGACCCACCCCGGCCGAACGACGTGCCGAGGGCAGCGACGGTGGAGCTGTGGCAGATGCGGGCCTGGTTCTCGACCTGCACGATGCCCAGGGCGGTGAAGAGCTTCTTGATCAGGTAGTTCTCTTCGTTGTCCAGGGTCGCGCCACCCAGGCTGGCCACACCCATCGTGCGGCGGGTGCGCTTACCGTCGGACTCCCATTCCCAGCCGTCCTTGCGAGCGGCGATGACCTTGTCGGCGACCTTGTCCATCGCGACGTCGAGGTCCATCCGCTCCCAGTCGGTGCCGCCCGGGCGCCGGTAGAGCACGTGCTCCTCACGGGAGTCGCCGGTCGTCAGTTGCAGCGTGGCGGAACCCTTGGGGCAGAGCCGCCCCCGACTGATCGGCGAATCGGGGTCACCCTCGATCTGGATGACCTTGTCGTCCTTGACGAAGACCTGCTGCCCACAACCGACCGCGCAGAACGGGCAGATCGATGGCACCACCTTGTCGGCGGTCGCTGTCCGGGGTTGCAGCTCTTCGGTCTTACGCGATTTCGCGGCGTCGCGACGCGCGCTGTGGTCGCGGGTCGTCAGTTGCCGCAGTGCCGGCCACGGAAGAGAAGAGGACATTCAGAGGGCTCCCATCGCATACAGAACTGCGGATTGGTCGAGACCCGGCCAGGACCGGAACACGACTTGATCTCACTGTGCCACAGGAATTCTCGCTATGGGTGAGCTGGGAATTCGGTGATAACGCCCACCGCGTGCGGCACCCTGCGCCGGATGAGGCTGAGCCCCTGGGTGCTAGATGGGGCTGCCGGTGATCGCCAATCGTGGCAGTCGCCCGGTTCTTGCCGACTTGCGGCGAAGGTCGACCGTGACCACCCACAGCAGGAATACGTGGTGTCGCAGGGGCACTGAGTCCACCAACCACAGCTGTCGCCGATCGGTCAGCCTGCCCGCACTCTCGCTGCGACCGAGCACCTGTTTGTCGAGAGAGACCTCGAGGGATCGACCGGACCCTTTGAGGACGTAGACCCCGGCGGCGGTCTGGACCTCCCAGCGAGGGAACAGCGCGCCGTGTTTCTCTGCGGCCATACTCGGTTGATCCGGCTCGCTGGACCCCGCGCAGGCCCTGGTCGCGAGGATGTCGCCACCGAACGCCTTGGTGAAGGCCCATTCCTGCCCGTCGAAGCGGGCGGTGGCGCGCTCGCGCATCATCGTCTCGTCGAAGTCGCCGATCTGCTTGCCGTTCAACAGCAGCCGGTTATCGCCCCATCCGCTGCCCCACGTCAGCACACGTTGATTCATGACGAAGACGGCGTCGTCAGGCCGGGGCAGCGAAGTTGAGACGGGCAAAGACAAGCGCCTCCGCCAGGTCCAGTTCGCGCTCGGCCTCGTCCAACTTGCGGGTGCTGACCTCCAGCACGATCGACCCCTCGTACCCCTGCCCCGCCAGCGTCTCCAGGAACTGGGCACACGGCTGAGTGCCGCGCCCCGGCACCAGATGCTCGTCCTTGAACGATCCCGAACCGTCCGCCAGGTGCACGTGCGCCAACCGCTGCCCCAACGCCTCCTGCATCGCCATCGCATCCGACCCGGACGTCGCCGTGTGCGACAGGTCGAGCGTCACGTGCGCGTAGTCCAGACCCACCGGATCCCACCCCGGCAGATACGCCTGCATCTCCCGCGCGCGCGCCCGCCACGGGAACATGTTCTCCACCGCCAGTTGGATACCTGTCTCTTCCTCCCGCTGCGCGACACCCTGCACGAATTGCGCCGCATAGTCCCGCTGCCACCTGAACGGCGGGTGCAGCACGACCGTGTCGGCGCCGACCTCCTGCGCCAACCGCACCGAGTTGTCGACCTTGTCCCATGGCTCGGTACCCCAGATTCGTTGCGTGAGTAGCAGCGTCGGCGCATGAATCGATACGACCGGCAGTTGGTAGTGATCGATGAGACGCAGCAGCGCGCCACCCTCCTGACTCACCGGGTCGTTCCAGACCATTATCTCGACCCCGTCGTATCCCAGCCGGTCGGCCAGATCGAAAGTGGCTGCGACGCCCAACGGGTACACCGAGGCGCTGGACAGCGCGATCTTGGCGTTCGGAATCCGGCTGATGCTCACTGCTCGGTGTCCCACCCGTTGATGGTGTCGAGGCGGCGCAGAATGACGCCCTCGCGCAGCGCCCACGGGCACAGGGTCAGTTGCGACACGTTGAGCAACTCCATCGCACCCTCGATCACCATCGCACCGGCCAGCATCTGGGCGGACCGACTCTGCGACACACCCGGCAGGTCGGACCGCTGCGCCGCGCTCATGGCAGCCAGCTTCGGCACCAGCGCGGTCAGGTCCGATCGGGTGAGCGTCCGCAGCACGTACGGGCCCTCCTCCTTCGGCGCAGCCCCGCAGATCCGCGCCAACGACCGGATGGTCTTGCTGGTGCCGACCACCTGATCGGGACTACCCACCCGCGACACGTCACGCAGGTTGCGCGCGATCTGGGTGCGGATCCGTTTGCGCAACTCGCGAAGGTCTTGCGGCGACGGGGGATCCCCGTCCAGTGACCGGGTGAGACGTCCGGCGCCCAACGGCAGGCTGATCGCGGCGTCGGGCACCTCATCCAGTCCGTTGGCCAATTCCAGCGATCCCCCGCCGATGTCGATCATCAACAACCGACCGGCCGACCACCCGAACCAACGGCGTACCGCGAGAAAGGTCACCGACGACTCCTCCTCACCGGTCAACACCCGAAGGTCCACCCCGGTCTGCCTCAGGACGGTCGCCACCACGTCCTCGGTGTTGGGTGCCTCACGGACAGCGCTGGTCGCGAACGCCAGCAACTCCTCGGCGCCCTGGTCCTCTGCGATCTCCTTGCACTCGGCGATGAATCCGACCAGCGCATCGACACCGTCAGGCGCAATGTTGCCGTCGGGGTTCGTGTGCTCGGACAGCCGCAGCTCGCGCTTGTGGGAGGCGGCCGGGATCGGGTGAGCGCCGTAGTGGGCATCCACCAGAAGCAGGTGAACCGTGTTCGAACCCACATCGATAACTCCGAGACGCATGTCGTAAAACTAGCCCGCCGCCGATCAGCCGGTGAGCACCATCCACTGTCGGCCGTCCAGGATCTCGCGCACAGCGTCCAGATGCCCCGCGTGGCACGATGTCTCGACCATCACGTGCAGCATGATCTCGCCGAGGTCATCCATCTGCCAGTCACCGAACAACTCCGTTGGCCACCATGCCGGGCCGGCACCGACCGGCGTGCGTGCGATGACCGCGTCGGAGCGGGCGATTGCCGCCCGGTACCGATCGACCATCCGCACAGCGGGCACGTCCAGCGGCACGACCCAGGCATTCGGCGCGTTCGCGAGGTCATAGTCCTGCCCGGCAACGACCGCGGTGAACCAGAAATCCTCCACATCCATCGCGAGGTGCGACAGCATCGACGCCGCTGACCATCCGGACGCCAGCACCGGTTGTCGCAGCTGTTGTTCGGTCAGCCCGTCGACGATGCCGAGCACGTGTCGCCGCTGCGCGTGCAGGTAGTCCAACAGCAGGTCACGTCGCTCGTCCGCTGCTCGGGTCATGGCGACAGTGTGCCCGTCATCACACCCATTAACATCCTTCTGTGAGCGAAACGGGTCCGGACATCGCGCGGAGCTGGGTCGAATTCGACAATCCGGACGAGCCCAACGAGCGGTTCCGCTGCGACCTGACGTGGCTCACCTCGGACTGGACCTGTATCTACGGCCGCGGCTGCGAGGGGATCTACGCCGGTCGACCCGACGACGGGTGCTGCACCCTCGGCGCGCATTTCTCCGACAAGGCAGATATCAAGAACGTGCGCCGCGCCGTCAAGGAGCTCGGCCCCGACGAGTGGCAGTTCCACGATGCGGGCCACAGCGATCTCGGGTGGCGCGAGAAGGAGGACGGGGCCACCAAGACCCGCGTCGTCGACGGTGCCTGCATCTTCCTGAACAGGCCCGGATTCCCGGCCGGGGACGGCTGCGCACTGCACCAGCACGCCGTGCTGACCGGTGTACCGCCCCACACGATCAAACCGGACGTGTGCTGGCAGCTGCCGCTGCGACGTACCTTCCGTACCGTCGAACGCACCGATGACACGTCCTACCTGGAGGTCTCCATCGGCGAGTACGAGCGCAGCGGGTGGGGCCCGGGCGGGCATGACCTGGACTGGTACTGCTCCTCCAATCCCCAGGCGCACGTCGGCACCGAGCCGGTCTACGTGTCCGAATCGGGTGAGCTGCGGCATCTGATGGGTGATGCGGGATACGACCTGCTGGCCACCCACTGCGAGGCGCATCTGGCGCTCGTGGCAGCCGCCACGGCAATGCCCGGCCACCGCTCGCTGCTACCGCTGCTGATGCACCCGGCGACGCTGGCTGCGCGCGGCTGTCGGTAGCAGCACCTACCGTCCTGCCTATGCCGTCCGCCACGACCCGTCGCAAACCGCCCGCGCCGAGCTACCGCTGCACCGAGTGCGGCTGGACGGCGATCAAGTGGGTCGGGCGGTGCGGGGAATGTCAGGCCTGGGGCACGGTGGAGGAAGTCGGCCAGGCCGGGGTCCACACCACCGCGGCAAGCGTGCTCGATCGGCCCGCTGTACCCATCGGTGAGGTCGACGGGTCGCAGGCGACTGCCCGGCCCACCGGAGTCAGCGAATTCGACCGGGTGCTGGGCGGCGGGCTGGTCCCCGGCGCCGTCGTCCTGGTCGCCGGCGAGCCGGGCATCGGCAAATCCACCCTGCTGCTGGATGTCGCCGCGCGCGCCGCGCGCACCCCGCGCAAGGTGCTCTACGTCAGCGGCGAGGAATCCGCAGCCCAGGTGCGGGTACGCGCCGAGCGCATCGAAGCGCTGGCCCGCACGCTCTACCTCGCCAGCGAGACCGACCTCGCGACTGTTCTCGCGCAGGTCGACCAGGTCGCTCCCGAGCTGCTCATCATCGACTCCGTGCAGACGATCGGGTCCGCCGATCTACCCGGCGCCCCCGGCAATGTCGCGCAGGTCCGCGAGGTCGCGGCAGCGATCATCCAGGTCGCCAAGCAACGCGGTATCAGCGTGCTGCTCGTCGGGCACGTCACCAAGGACGGCTCGATCGCCGGGCCTCGCGTGCTGGAGCACCTGGTCGACGTCGTCATCCAGTTCGAGGGCGAGCGGCACTCCCGCCTGCGCCTCGTGCGCGCCGCCAAGAACCGTTACGGGCCCACCGACGAGGTGGGGTGCTTCGATCTGTCCGACGTCGGCATCGTCGGGTTACCGGATCCGAGCGGGCTTTTCCTGACGCGCCGCGAGCAACCCGTCCCGGGTACCTGCGTCACCGTCACGCTCGAGGGCCGCCGGCCGCTGGTGACCGAAGTGCAGGCCCTGATGGTCGAGGGATCGCCGGGTAACCCGCGCCGCACGACCAGCGGCATCGACTCTTCGCGGGCGGCGATGATCCTGGCAGTGCTGGACCGCCGCGCCGGTCTGCCGGTGTCCCGCAGCGACTGCTACCTGTCCACTGTCGGCGGGGTGCGCCTGAGCGAACCGGCCGCAGACCTGGCGATTGCGCTCGCCATTGCCAGCGGTGTCATCGACCGCCCGGTCGGCAACGACACCCTCGCTGTCGGCGAGGTCGGCCTGGCCGGTGAGATACGCGCCGTGTCCGGGGTCGCCCGACGGCTCGCCGAGGCCTGGCGCATCGGTTTTCGCAACGCCGTCATCCCGGCTGGTTCGCTCGCGGGTGAAGCCGCGCCGGAGGGTATGCGGGTATTCGAAGTGAACGACGTCTCAGAGGCCGTCCGCCTCATCGGAAACGCTGACCTTCGCGCGAAGCAATAGATCGCGCGAAGCAGTGGAAATACTGCAATAGAATTCGGCCTGTGCCATCCCCCGAGGAACAGCTGATGCGCGAAACGCTGGCTGACGCTGCCCCCGGCACTCAACTACGCGACGCCCTGGAGCGCATCCTGCGCGGTCGCACCGGTGCATTGATCGTGGTCGGTAACGACGAGGTCGTCGAATCCATCAGTACCGGCGGCTTCCCCATCGACATCCCGTTCTCCTCGACCCGGGTGCGCGAGTTGGCCAAGATGGACGGCGCGATCGTGCTGGACTCCAACGTCAGCCGGATCATCAGTGCGGCCGTCCAACTCGTGCCCGACCCGACCATCCAGACGCGCGAATCCGGCACCCGGCACCGCACGGCGGAGCGGGTAGCGAAGCAGACCGGCCTACCCGTCATCTCGGTCAGTCAGTCGATGCAGACCATCGCGCTCTACGTCGGCTCGCTGCGGCACGTCATGGAAGGCTCCAACGCGATCCTGTCGCGCGCCGGCCAGGCCCTGCAAACCCTCGAGCGCTACAAATCCCGCCTCGACGAGGTGGCCCGCACGCTGTCCGCGCTGGAGATCGAAGACCTCGTCACCGTCCGTGATGTGGCGACCGTGCTGCAACGCCTGGAGATGGTGCGCCGGATCAGCGAAGAGATCGCGGAGTACGTCGTCGAGCTCGGTGTCGACGGCCGGCTGATGTCACTGCAGTTGGACGAGCTGGTCGGCACCCTCGCGCACGACCGGGAGCTCATCGTGCGTGACTACCTCGAAGTCGCCGGCGAAGAGGGCGCGATGGATGCCGCCCTGGAGCGGCTGGCCGACATCACTTCGGTCGACCTGTTGGACCTGCAGGCCGCCGCTGGGGCGCTGGGTTACGCACGAATGGCGGACCTGCTCGATTCGGCGGCTTCCCCACGCGGCTACCGGCTGTTGAGCAAGATCCCTCGCCTCCCCGGGCCGATCGTCGACGGTCTGGTCGAGCACTTCGGCAGTTTGCAGAAGCTACTCGCAGCCGATTTCGAAAACCTGAGAGCCGTCGACGGAGTCGGAGAGCTACGCGCCCGCTCGGTGCGTGAGGGGCTGTCCCGACTGGCCGAGAACAGCATCCTTGAGCGCTATGTCTAATTCAAGCGGTGTCTGAAACTCTGCACGAGCCGATCCTGGCCTGGTACGCCGAACACCAACGCGACCTGCCCTGGCGCACGGTCGGCGCATCACCGTGGAGCATCTTCGTCTCGGAGATCATGCTGCAACAGACCCCGGTAATACGGGTGCTCCCGGTGTGGACCGACTGGATGACCCGCTGGCCCACCCCTGCCCACCTCGCGGCTGCGGCGCCCGGTGATGCCGTGCGGCACTGGGGCCGCCTCGGCTATCCCCGTCGTGCCCTGCGGCTGCACGCCGCCGCCACCGTCATGGTGAGCCGCCACGACGGCGCCGTTCCGGCAGACCTGGATCAGTTGCGTGCCCTGCCCGGAGTCGGGTCGTACACCGCTGCTGCCGTCGGGTCGTTCGCCTTCGGCATTCGCTGCGCGGTCGTCGACACCAACGTGCGACGTGTACATGCCCGCGCAGTGACCGCATCCGCGCAGGCCGCGCCCGCGCTGACGGCGGCAGAGTCCCGACTCGCCGAGACACTCCTACCCCGGGAGGACAACGAGGCAGCGATCTGGAATGTTGCGGTGATGGAGCTGGGCGCGCTCATCTGCACCGCCGGTTCACCTGACTGCGAGCGCTGCCCTGTCGCGGACCGGTGCGCGTGGGTGAGCGCCGGGCGACCGGAGTACGACGGGCCGGTAAAGCGCTCGCAACGGTGGAAGGGCACCGACCGGCAGGTGCGCGGCCTGCTGCTGCAGGCGCTGCGCGACGCGGACGGCCCGGTGCACCAGACACGCCTGGATCTGGTCTGGGCCGACCCGGCCCAGCGCGGCCGCTGCCTGGTCGGCCTGATCGAGGACGGCCTCGTCGAGCCGTTGCCCGATCGGACTTACGCCTTACCTGGCTCCTAGGCCAGGGCCTGCAACGCGCGTTGCACCGTCTCCTGCGGCGTGTCCGCCGCGTGCACCACGATGCCCGGTTCGTCATCCTGCAGCGGCTCCAAGGTCACCAACTGCGACGGCAACAAGGAGGGCGACATGTAGTGGTCGGTGCGCGCGACCAATCGACGCTCCAGCTCTTGCACCGGCACGTCGATCAACACGAACTGCACGCCCGACCGGCCTTCCCGCAGTAGGTCACGGTAAGTACGTTTGAGCGCCGAGCAGGTGATGACCGCGCTCTGTCCGGCCTGCTCGCGCGCAGAGATCCAGGCGCCGATCTCGCGTAGCCACGGCCAGCGGTCGTCGTCGGTGAGCGCGACCCCGCGAGCCATCTTCGCCACGTTCTCCTCGGAGTGGAAGTCGTCGCCCTCTGCGAACGTCCACCCCATCTCCTGCGCGATTCCCCTGGCAACCGTTGTCTTGCCGGAACCCGAAACCCCCATGACGATGACACAGCGCGATGACATAAACCTGGACTGTAGTCACTGGTAGTACTTGGTCGCTCCCACACACGTCGTCCCTGGTAAGTTCTTGCGATTGTGTCTGTCGCGCTCGCCCCGTACGGGCGCATCTTCCTCGCGGGCATCCGACAGCAGGCGACCTACCGACTCGCGATCCTCGGCGGACTGGTCGCCAACATCACCTTCGGCCTGCTCAAGACGGCAATTCTGCTCGCGACGGTGCGCGCCGGTGGTGGATCACTGCAGGGGTACACCGCGGCCACGATGGCCTCCTACGTATGGCTCTCGCAGGGCCTGCTCGGCTCGATCAACCTCAATGGCCGCACCGATCTGGCCGACCGCATCAAGTCCGGCGCGGTCATCACCGACTTCCTGCGACCCATCTCGGTGCAGTGGGCGGCCATCGCCGGCGACGTCGGCAAGGCCGTCTGTGCACTGCTGCCACGAGGTCTGCCCAGCGTGCTGGTCGGGATCGGGGTGGTCGGGATGGCGGCTCCCCCGACCGGGCTGGCGTGGGTGCTGGGCCTTTTCAGTCTGCTGCTGGGCATCACCATCTCCTGGGCGAGTGTCTACGCGCTGGCGTGCGCAGGGTTCTGGCTGGTCGAGACCCGGGGTCTGCAGACCCTCTACATGATGATCTCCGGCTTTTTCGCCGGACTTTTCGTGCCGATCTCGCTCTTTCCGCACTGGTTGCTGATCATTGCCACAGCCACGCCGTTCCCCTCGATGCTGCAGTACCCGGTGGATGTGCTGATCGGGCGTGGCGGAGCCGGCCTCGTGCTCGCCCAGCTCGGCTGGCTCGTGGTCGTGGGCGGCACAGGTCACCTGCTGACCGAGTCCGGTCGGCGCCGACTGGAGGTGCAGGGTGGCTAGCGCCAGGGTGCTGAGTGCCGGCCTCTCCCGCGCGGCCGAGCCATACCGTGCCGTGCTGGCCTCCCGACTGCGCGCGCAACGCAGCTACCGCAGCAATTTCGTGTTGGACTGTGCCAGCTCGTTCCTGGTCAGCTTCGTGGAACTCGCCGAGGTGTGGGTGCTCTTCCACGCGGTCCACTCGCTCGGCGGTTTCGACTTCCGCGAGGTGCTCCTCGTCTTCGGACTCGCCGATTTCGCCTTCAGCCTGACGGACATGGTCTTCGGACACTGTGACAACTTGGCGCAGTTCGTCCGCGAAGGCACCCTGGACACGTTCTATCTGCGCCCCCAGCCGCTGTTGTTGCAACTGATCACCAGTGACATCTCGCTACGCCGTCTGGCCCGCGCCGCCGTGGGTCTGCTCTGCATCGTGATCGCGCTGGAGTTGAACGACATTGCCTGGACGCCGGCCCACGTCGGGTTGCTGGTGCTCACCCTCGTCAGCAGTTTCGCGATCTTCTCGGCAACCTTCGTCTGGGCCGCAGGCATCCAGTTCTTCGTCATCAACGGCGCCGAGTTGACGAACTCCTTCGTGTACGGCGGCCGGTATGCCGCCACTCAGGTCGCCTCGGTGTGGAGTCGCCCGATCAAGGTGGCCTTCGGTTTCGTCATACCGATGGCATTCACCGCATACCTACCTGCGTTGTTACTGCTGGGCAAGACCGGCCCGGAATGGCTGCCCGCGTGGCTCGGCTGGTGTACCCCCGTCGCAGCTCTCGTAGCCTGGGCAATCGGGATGCTGCTCTGGCGCACTGGTGTACGCCACTACCAGGGAGGCGGCGGATGAGAACCCCACGAAGTTTTCCTCCCCCGCTACGCTCCCCCGAAAATACTTCGCGAGGCCCCCGGAAATGACAGTGCGCAACCCGATCATCGAGACCCACGGACTGACCAGAACCTTCACCCGTCGCGGCCGCGGGTTGACCCGCACCACGCTGACCGCCGTCGATCAGCTGAGCGTCAGCGTGCAACCGGGTGAGTCGGTGGGCTACATCGGCGCGAACGGCGCGGGAAAGTCCACCACCATCAAGATGCTCGTCGGCATCCTGGTGCCGACGTCGGGCACGGTGGCTACCTGCGGCCTGAACCCGCTGCGCGAGCGCCGGGCGCTGGCCCGGCGTATCGGCGTGGTCTTCGGTCAGCGATCTCAGTTGTGGTGGGACCTGCCCGTCCGCGAGTCCTTCGCGATCCTCGCCTCGATCCACGGGCTGTCTGCGCAGCAGCGGTCGGCCCGCACCGCTGAGCTGGTCGACCAGCTGGAAATGGACGAGTTCCTGGGCGCGCCCGTACGTCAGCTCTCGCTCGGTCAACGGATGCGCGCCGAAGTCGCTGCCGCGCTGCTGCATTCACCGGAGCTGGTGATTCTGGACGAGCCGACCATCGGCCTGGACGTGTTGTCCAAGCAGCGGTTGAGGGAGTTCCTGATCCGCGAACGCGCGGAGCACGGCACCACCCTGCTGCTGACCACCCACGACATGGGCGATATCGAGCGGTTGTGCGAGCGCGTGCTGGTGGTCGATCACGGCGCGCTCGCCTTCGACGGCAGCCTCGCCGGCCTGTCCGCCACGGTGGACGCCCGTCGGGTGCTGGTCGTCGACCTTGCCGAGCCGACGAAACCCCTGACCGACATCGCGGGCACCACGCATCTGGACGCGCAGAGCGGCGGACTGCGACAACGGTTGTCCTTCGACTCCGCCACCACGACCGCCGCACAGGTCCTTTCAGCGGTGTCGCAGCGGGCTGAAGTCCGTGACCTGGCTATCGAAGAACCGGACATCGAGGACGTCGTTCGCCAGCTGTACCAACAGTCACGCCGATGAGTGGGAACCGATGAATCTGCGCACCAGCGTCTACGTGATCGTCGCGCTGATCCCACCCGGGCGCGTCGTGAGTTACGGGGACATCGCCGGGATGCTCGGTATGTCGCCGCGGATGGTGGGGCGCTACCTGGCCCTGTCACAAGGCGCGGACCTGCCCTGGTGGCGGGTGGTCAATGCCGGTGGCGAGTTGCCCGCCCACGTACGCGAACAGGCACTGCAACATTGGCAGGACGAAGACATCGAGCTGAAGGCCAACGGCTGCGGGGTGCCGATCAGGCGGTACCGCGCCGATCTTGCTCAGCTTGCCGATGCCGCCGAGGCAGCGCTCGGCCCACTCACCGGCATCGACGACTTCACCGGGTGAACTCAGTCAACGGTCGCGACGAACATCCTCGAACCCGGCGGGGCGATCTGCTGGTAGTCCGCAGCCGTCGCCTTGCCCTCATCCGAGGCCAGCGCGGCCTGCATTGCGGCGTCGTCGGTGAAATAAAGTTCCGCCATCCGGTGATAGGTCTGCTCGCCTCCGTCAGCCGCCCCCATGAAGAGGGCGCCCTCCCAACGTTGCAGGCCAGGGACGGTGTCCACGAGCGGCCCGTGCTTGCCGAGGTAGTGCTCGTCGAACGCTTCGGCGTCGTCGGGCTGGGTGTAGAGGACAACTAGTTTCACCGTCATACATGGCACCCTAGGCCGCTGGACGCGGGCACGTCTCGCACCTTCGCGATCCGGCCGAACCCTCCTCAGAGGGTGAGCAGCATCCGGGTGTTGCCGAGGGTGTTGGGTTTGACCCGATCCAGGTCCAGGAATTCGGCAACGCCCTCGTCGTAGGACTGCAACAACTCCAGGTAAACGGCTGGATCGACCGGATCGCCGTCGATCTCGACGAAGCCGTGCCGAGCGAAGAAGTCCACCTCGAAGGTCAGACAGAAGACCCTGCTCACCCCCAGCTCACGCGCCTGAGCGATCAGGTTGCCGAGCATCAGGTGACCGACACCCCGGCCCTTCATCGACGAGTGTACGGCAATGGTGCGTACTTCCGCGACGTTCTCCCAGATCACGTGCAATGCGCCGCACCCGAGGACCTCGCTGCCGCTCTCGGCGACGACGAATTCCTGCAGACTCTCAAAATATGCCACGGGCGGCTTCGAAACGATCGCGCGCGTCGCGACGTACGGCTCGATCAGCGCGCGGATGGCGCCTACATCGCGGACGCGCGCCGCGCGCAACACCAGTG
>JALYUK010000493.1 GCA_030853805.1 Actinomycetota bacterium
TATACGCCCCGCTCAGCATGTCCAAAAGGTGAGATTTTCAGGCCGGGAGGCTCGCCGCGCCCGCAGGCAGGAAGCGCTGACCGGTGATCCTCTCGGAGATACCGGTACGGTCCAGCAGCGGTGTGACCCCGCCGTTCCAGAACGGGAAACCTGCACCGGTGATCATCGCGAGGTCGATATCCATCGGCGCGGCAACCACGCCTTCGTCGAGCATTCTGCGGATCTCGTCAGCCAACGCGGACAGCGCCCGGTCGCGGATCTGCTGTTCGTCGAGCACTACCGGTTCGGCAGGCGCATGGAACAGTTCCAGCACTGTGGGATCGAGGGCGCCGTCGGAGCCGTAGAAGCTGCCGATCTTGGCCGCGACGACCTTGGACAGGTTGGGCGACGCACTGAATCGGTCCGGGAAAGCCCGCGAGAGGGTCTCGCTGTTGTGCAGCGCAATGGCCGGACCGACAAGGCTGATCAGCATGAACGGCGGCATCGGCGTCAGGCCCGCGAAGGCCCGCTCGACGACCTCGATGGGAGTGCCCTCATCGACGATGGCCCCGGACTCGCCCATGAACCGGCCGAGCAGCCGGTTGACCACGAACGATGGCGAGTTCTTCACCAGGATCGAGGTCTTCTTCAGGCCCTTACTGGTGGCGAACGCCGTGGCGAGGGTCGCATCGTCAGTCGCGTCGCCGCGGATGATCTCCAGCAGGGGCATCACGGCAACCGGGTTGAAGAAGTGGAAGCCCACGACCCGCTCCGGGTGCCTCAACTCAGCGGCCATCTCGGTGATCGACAACGACGAGGTGTTGGTGGCGAGCACACAGTCGTCGGAGACCACGGCCTCGACCTCGGCGAAGACCTGCTTCTTGACCGACATCTCCTCGAAGACGGCTTCGATGACGAAGTCCGCGTCGGCGAACGAGTCCTTGGAGACCGATCCGGTGATCAGTGACTTCAGCTGATTGCCCTTGTCCGCGGAGACCCGACCCTTAGCGAGCAGTTTGTCGATCTCGCCGGTGCAGTATCCAACGCCCTTGTCGACGCGCGCCTGATCCAGGTCGGTCAGGACGACCGGAACGGACAGGCGGCGGGCGAAGAGCAACGCCATCTGGCTGGCCATCAGTCCAGCGCCCACGATCCCGACCTTGGTGACCTTGCGGGCCAGGGTCTTGTCCGGCGCGCCCGCGGGCCGTTTGGCTCGCTTGCTCACCAGGTCGAAGGCGTAGAGCCCCGCACGCAGTTCATCACTCATGATCAGGTCGGCGAGCGCGTCGTTCTCGGCTTCGAAGGCTACGGCGCGGTCGGCTGTGCGAGCGGCTGCGATCAGGTCCAGCGCACGTAGTGGCGCCGGCGCAGCGCCGCCGGTGCGGGCGAGGACCTGCTTGCGTGCAGTCTTGATCGCGGCGTTCCACAAAGACTCGTCGAAGTCGACCTCGGCGCGCTCGACCGTCTCCTCGCCGGCAATGACGCGCGCAGCGAAGGCCAGGGAGTCCTCCAGGAAGGTCACCGGCTCCAGCATCCGGTCGGCCACCCCCATCCCGAACGCCGCCTTACCGTTCAGCACCTTGTTGTTGGCGAGCGGGTTGCCGACGATGAGCGTCAGCGCGTTCTGCACCCCGATCAGTCGAGGCAGCAGGTACGTGCCGCCCCAGCCCGGTACGAGCCCGAGGAAGCACTCCGGTGTCGCGTACGCAGGTATGTCGGCGGAGATGGTGCGGTAGTCGGCATACAGCGGAAGCTCGACGCCGCCGCCCATCGAGGCGCCGTTGATGAAGCCGAACGTCGGCACGTTCAGGTCGGCGAGCTTGCTGAACGTCTCGTGGCCCAAGCGGGCGATCTCCCGGGCCTGATCACGGGTGGTGATCTGTGGGACGCCGGTCAGGTCGGCGCCGACAGCGAAGATGAACGGCTTACCGGTGACGCCGACGCCGACGATCTCGCCGGCTTCGGCGCGGGTACGGGCGGTGTCCAGCGCCGCGCTCAACTCGGTCAGACCCTGCGCGCCGAACGTGTTCGGTTTGGTGTGGTCGAAGCCGTTGTCGAGCGTGATCAGCGCGAATGATCCGGCGCCGTGTGGGAGTTGGACATCGCGCAGGTGCGCGTGGGTGACGACCTCAGCGGTCTGTGACACGGCGGGCAGCGTGGTCGTAGTCATCAGCGGATCTCCTTCGAAGCATCCGAGACTGTTGAAACGCTCGGCGCATAGTCGGCATGGTGTGGGTTCTCCCAGATGACGGCGCCGCCCATCCCGATACCGATGCACATCGCCGTCAGGCCGTAGCGGACCTCGGGATGCTCGGCGAACTGGCGGGCCAGTTGCGTCATCAGCCGGACGCCGGAGGAGGCCAGCGGATGACCGATCGCAATGGCGCCGCCCCAGGCGTTGACGCGCGCATCATCGTCGGCGATGCCGAAGTGGTCCAGGAACGCGAGCACCTGTACTGCGAACGCCTCGTTCAGCTCGAAGAGGCCGATGTCCTCGATCGTGAGACCGGCTTTCGACAGTGCCTTCTCGGTTGCCGGTACCGGTCCGATTCCCATGACCTCGGGCTCGACCCCGACGAAGGAGTAGTTGACCAGCCGCATCGCGGCGGGCAGGCCGAGGTCGGCTGCAGCCTGCTCGGAGGCGAGCAGGCACGCGGTGGCGCCGTCATTGAGGCCAGCAGCGTTTCCGGCCGTCACGTGACCGTGCGGGCGGAACGGTGTCTTCAGGCTCGCGAGGTTGTCCATCGTGGTGCCCGGACGCGGCGGTTCGTCCGTCGTGGCCAGGCCCCAGCCGAGCTCGGCGTGCCGGGTGGCAATATCGACGAGGTCGGGCTGGATCTTGCCGTCCGCGTATGCCTGCGCCAGTTTGGTCTGGCTACCGACAGCGAACGCATCGCAGCGCTCCTTGGTGATCTTCGGGTAGCGGTCGTGCAGGTTTTCCGCAGTGGAGCCCATCACCAGCGCGCTGGGGTCGACGAGCCTCTCAGCGACGATGCGCGGGTTGGGGTCCACGCCCTCACCCATCGGGTGGTGGCCCATGTGCTCCACGCCGCCGGCGATGGCGATGTCGTAGGAGCCGAAGGCGATGCTGGACGCGGTGTTGGTGACGGCGGTCATCGCGCCCGCACACATCCGGTCCACGGAGTATCCGGGCGTGGTCTTCGGCAGTCCGGCGAGCAGCGCGGCCATCCGGCCGAGGGTCAGCCCCTGGTCGCCGATCTGGGTGGTCGCAGCGATGGCGACTTCCTCGACCTTCTCGGGCGGCAACTGCGGTTGGCGACGCATGAGTTCACGGATGCATTTGATGACCAGGTCGTCGGCGCGGGTCTGGGCATACATGCCCTTGTCACCGGCCTTGCCGAACGGGGTACGGACACCGTCGACGAATACGACCTCTGAGAGCGTGCGAGGCACGACGTCTCCTTCACGGGTGAGGCGATGGGGGAACGTCGGCCACTCTAGCCCGGTTTGTTACTCGTCAGTAACGGGGTCGGTCGGGTGATCCTCGACTGCCTGCAGGACCAACGGCACCACGACATCGACCTGCCAGCGGCGCGCTCCGTAGGAGGTGAGTTCCGCGCGCATGGCGGCCTCGTCCCATGCGGTCGGGGCATGCCACAACAGCCGTCGGAGGCTGTCGGGGGTCACCAGATTTTCCAGCGGCACACCGTGCTGCTCGCCGAACTGCGAGAGCTCGGCGCGTACTTGTGACAGTCGGGCAGCAGCGATCGGATCGCGGTCGGCCCAGGCCCGCAACGGCGGCGGTCCGTCGCCCTTGACGGTGACGACGGGCAACTCGCGCTCGGGCAGAGCACCGGCCCGCGTGAGTGCTGCGAGCCAGTCCCGTTGGTAACGCATCAGGCCGTGATGGGGCTTGCGCGGGCGTCGTGCTGGCGCGCCGTTCTTCGGAGCGGCGGTGAGAGCCGAAAGCTCGCCCGCCGATGTGGGCGGCGTGCCGGCCATGGCCACGATCAACGCGTCGGGCAGCAGGCGCCCGGGTGCGATATCGCGATCGCTCGCAAGCTGGTCCCGGGTCTGCCACACCTCACGGACCCTGGCCAACGCGCGACGGTCCCGAATCGTGTGCATTCCAGAGGTGCGCCGCCACGGCTCGGCGCGCTGCGGGGGGCCGGTGAAAGACAACAGCGCCTTGAAGTCCTGCAGTGCCCAGTCCAGTTTGCCGCTGGCTTCGAGGTCGGCGTACATCAGGTCACGCACCTGCACCAGCACTTCGACGTCGAGCGCGGCGTACCTCAGCCACGGCTCGGGAAGCGGGCGGGTGGACCAGTCGGCTGCGGAATGCTCCTTGGCGAGCGTCACGCCGAGGTAGTGCTCGATAACTGCGGCGAGGCCCACCCGTGGCAGGCCGGCGATCCGACCGCCCAACTCGGTATCGAACAACGCCGCAGGGCGCAGGCCCACTTCGGCCAGGCATGCCACGTCCTGGGTGGCCGCATGCAGCACCCATTCGGCATCCCCGATCGCGTCGTTGATGGGGGACAGGTCGGGGCAGGCGATCGGGTCGATCAGAAATGACCCGGAACCTTCGCGGCGTAGCTGGACGAGGTAGGCGCGGTTGCCGTAACGAAACCCCGACGCCCGTTCGGCGTCGAGGGCCACCGGTCCGTGGCCAGCGGCAATCAGCTGAGCTGCTGCGGTCAATGCCCGTTCGTTCACGATGACGTCGGGCACGCCCTCGGCAGGCGCATCGAGCAACGGGTAGGACGGCGCTGGTGCCGCGTCGGATTCTCCCGTTGCCTCAGCACCGGACGCAGCGGCAATGTCCTCGGCGCCCGTGGTCGGCGCTGTCATCGACGCTGTCCCGGCAGCGCGATCACGCCGTCGGGAAGCGGGGGTAGGCCGGCGATGGTGCACAGCATCGTGCCCCACGCCTCCAGGTGGGTGCGGAGATTGATGCCGACAGAGATCGCCGGAGTCCAGGACGCCCGCACTTCCATCTCCACGGTGGTGCCGTTCTCGGCCAGCCCGCCGTAACCCTGCGACACCACGCGCGTCACCGTGCCGGCCTCTGCCACGGCCCGGGCGCCGCACGAATGCAAACTGTCGGTCAGCCAACTCCAGCCCACGTCACCGAGCATCGGGTCGTTCGCCATTTCCGGCTCCAGTTCGGCGCGTGCGAAGGTCACGATGCGCCATGCCCCGCCCCAGGCCTCCGGCTCCGACGGGTCATGCAACACCACGAATCGGCCGCTCGCCAGCTCGTCGTCGTCATCGGTCACCCGTGCCACGTCAGCGGTCAGCGCCACGGAGTACGGTGCGATCCGAGTCGGAGCCGGCACCTCCGTCAGCCGGACCTCGGGGCGCATTCGCGCTGCCGCCATGTCGCTGGTGGCGCGCTGGAACTCGGTCGCTGCGTCGCCGCCTAGGTTTCTGGTACCCACATCAATGAGCGTAAATCGCACATGCGCTCGAATAGTGCGCGACGCGCCGGACACCCGCGCCTGTGTGCCGTCGTGCCTGAGACCATGCGCAGATGCCCACCACAGTGCAGGACCGTCGTCGTCGATACGTGCAGCTGCACGAGAGCGGCACCTTTCTGATCCCCAACCCCTACGACGAGGGTTCGGCGGTGCTGCTCGCTTCGATGGGCTTTCCTGCCCTGGCGACGAGCAGCTCAGGGTTCGCGGCAACGCGGGGTAGGAACGATCAGCAGATGAGCCGTGAAGCTCTCGTCGAGCATGTACGCGCCGTCTGCGCCGCTGTCGACGTACCTGTGCAGGTCGACGCCGAGGACCTGTTCGTCGACGCAGCGGGCGGAATCGAGCGCACCGTGGAATTGCTCGCCGAAGCCGGCGCCGCGGCTGTCTCGTGGGAGGACTATGACCAATCCGCCGGTCGAGTGCTCGGCGTCGGACCGGCCACGGATCGCGTGCACGTGGCAGTGGGTGTGGCTCACGCCTATGGGATGTCGTTGACCGCGCGGAGCGAGAACTTCCTGTATGGCGTCAACGACCTCAGTGACACGGTTGCTCGTCTCACTTCTTACCGGAACGCTGGCGCGGACGTGCTCTATGCGCCCGGTGTGACCACGCAGGAGCAGGTCCGTGCCGTCGTAGAGATCGGTGCACCCGTCAATGTGCTGCAGCTACCCGGTGGTCCGGACGTATCGACCTTGCGGGACTGGGGTGTTCGACGTGTGTCTGTGGGCGGAGCGTTCGCCTGGGCTGCGTATGGCGAGCTAGCCCGCGCTGCAACGGAGTTCGCCGAAGAAGGAACGATGACGTACGCCGAACGAAGTCTCACTCCTCAGCAGCGACAGGTGTTCGGTCGCTGATGGGGGTGTTCCTGGCGCTCGCGTCGAGCGCGATGTGGGGCACGTCGGATTTCGGCGGTGGACTGCTCGCCAAGCGGGCGTACGCGGTGCGGGTGGTTTTCTGGTCTCAGGTAGGAGGCCTGCTGCTCATGTGCGGCGCGATGCTGGTGGCGATTGCTACCGGCCATACCCCGACCGCAGGAGGTTGGCTCATCTACGGCCCGATCGCCGGACTGGCCGGATGCCTGGGGTTGTGTTCCTTCTACGCAGCGCTGTCACTGGGCACCATGGGCGTGGTTTCGCCGATCGCCGCACTCGGGGCGATCGTCCCGGTACTGCTGGGAGTCATCAGTGGCGAACGGATCGGTCTGCTCACCGGAGCAGGCCTGACGCTCGCGCTCGCCGGAGCAGCGCTCGCCTCCGGCCCGGAGTTGTCAGGTGCGGTGGGCAGACTGCCGATCGTGCTCGCCGTCGTGGCAGCATTCAGCTTCGGGACAACGCTGTACCTGGTGCATCTGGCAAGTGATTCGAGCGTGGTGGGCGGGCTGTGGGCAATGCGGACAGCGAGCGTGAGCGCCTTGGGAATGGCCTGGCTGCTGTGGCCGGGTGGCATCCCCGGCCCCGCGCTGACCCGTCGGTTGATCCCGATCACGATGCTGGTCGGGACGGGGGATCTGACTGCGAACGCCCTCTTCGCCGTCGCCTCGAACAGCGGGGCCATCGCGGTGGTGAGTGTGCTCGGATCGTTGTACCCGGTAATGACGCTGCTCTTGGCGCGTGGGTTCCTGCACGAACGGCTGCGGCCGATCCAGCTCGTTGGAGTCGCCTGCGCGGTCGCAGGGGTGGCCCTGGCCGTCACCTGAGGGTCCCTGCGCCTCTGCCACGTTTGCGTCGCCGGCGACCTCACAACGTCTGGAATCGCTCCTGGTAACAGTCGTTCACGTCGCTGGCGACCACAACGACGTAGCGGCCGGGTGGCTGTCCGGTCGGCCATGGAAAGATCGGATCGTGACTTCTGTGGATGCCGCCGCCGCCCCTGCACCTGGCTCGAATGCCGACCTACCGCTGCTGATCCGGGCCGCGCGGGGACTGCCCGTCGAGCGGACGCCGGTGTGGTTCATGCGTCAGGCCGGGCGCTCCCTGCCGGAGTACCGAGCCCTGCGTGAGGGCACCGCGATGCTGGATGCGTGCCGCAACCCCGACATGGTCACCGAGATCACCTTGCAGCCGGTACGTCGACACGGGGTTGACGCGGCGATCTTCTTCAGCGACATCGTGGTGCCCTTGGCTGCGGCCGGAATCGATCTGGACATCGTGCCGGGAGTAGGACCGGTCGTCGCGTCACCGATCCGGGACCGCGCTGCGGTTGAGGCGCTGCCGGAGCTACATCCCGAGCAGGTGCCAGATATCACCCAGGCGGTGCAGCAGACGGTGCACGAGCTGGGCGGTATTCCGCTGATCGGTTTCGCGGGTGCGCCGTTCACTCTCGCCAGCTATCTCGTCGAGGGCGGGCCGTCGAAGAACCACGAGCACACCAAGGCGCTGATGTACGGCGACCCGGATACCTGGAACCTGCTGTGCTCCAAGCTCGCGGCCATCGCGACGACCTACCTTCGGGTGCAGATCGAGGCCGGCGCGAGCGCGATCCAGGTGTTCGACTCCTGGGTCGGCGCGCTGTCGCGAGCCGACTACGTGCGGTACGTGCAGCCGCACTCGGCGTCGGTGCTCGGGGGAGTCGCAGACCTCGACGTGCCCCGCATCCACTTCGGTGTCGGCACGAGCGAGTTGCTCGGCGTGATGGGTGAAGCAGGCGCCGACGTGGTCGGTGTCGACTTCCGCCTCCCGCTGGATGAGGCCAACGAGCGACTCGGCGGTCGCTACCCGCTGCAGGGAAACCTGGATCCAGCACTGCTTTTCGCGCCGTGGGAGCCGTTGGAGCGCGCCGTCGACGCCATTGTCGAGGCGGGGCGGTCAGCGCCCGGACACATCTTCAATCTGGGGCACGGCGTGTTGCCCGCCACCGACCCCGACGTGATTACGCGGGTTGTGCAGCGGGTGCGCAGTCAGTCGGCTCGCTGACGGACAGGTCCAGGGTCACGATGCATCGCGGCAGGAACGCCTGCACCAGCGGTCCGATCGCGACCGCGTAGGCGACGGTGCCGACGCCCACGATCCCGCCCATCAGCCAGCCGGTCACCAGCACGGTGAGCTCAAGCGCAGTGCGTACGACGCGCAGGCTGATGCCCGTGCGGTGGTGTAAGCCGGTCATCAGGCCGTCGCGCGGGCCCGGCCCGAGTTGGGCACCGAGGTAGAGCGCACCGCCGATGCCGTTGATGACCAGGCCCGTCGTGAACACAGCAATCTGCAGGGGCAGTCCGTGGATCGTCGGGATGACGGCGAGCGTCAGATTGGTGGCGATCCCGATCCAGATGGCGTTCGCGACAGTACCGAGGCCGGGCCACTGACGCAGTGGGATCCACAGCAGCAACACCAGCACGCTGACCGCGATGATCACGGTGCCGAGGTCCAGGCCGAGGTGTTGCGCGATTCCGTAATGGAAGACGTCCCAGGGGTCCAGGCCGAGCCCCGAGCGCACGAACATTGCCATCGCGAGGCCGTACATCGTGAGACCGGCGAAGAGTTGGACCAGCCGTCGTGGCATCCGCCCGGCATGCAGCTGCTGCTTCGGACTCAGCACAGCGAGCAGTCGGGGAGATGCGTTTGTCATGCTGCTAGCGTGCCAGAAAAGTGGCCTCAATAAAAAGGGCCAATGATGAAGAGGTGGACTGATGCAACACATCACCGGTCACCGTCTCGCAACCATGCTCGGACCTCCGGATCCAGCGCATTCCGCCTACCTGTGGCTGGCGGACGGGATCCACACGTTGATCGCCGACGGACGCCTGCTGCACGGCACCAGGCTGCCCAGCGAGCGCGAGCTCCTCAGCGCGCTGGGGGTAAGTCGCACCACAGTGACCAGGGCGTACGCCGTCCTGGCCGAGCGCGGTTACGCGGCAGCGCGGCGCGGCTCGGGGACGATCGCCCAGCTGCCGGGTGGACCCGTCGCCGGCGGCGGGGAACCGGTACCGGGGTGGGATGGCAACAACGTGGGTCTCGACGACGCAGGACCGGACGTTATCGATCTGCGGCGTGCCGCGCCACCGGCCCCACCGGGTCTGCGGGAGGCGGTCGCTGCTGCAAGTGACCGACTGGCGGCCTACCTGGGCGGCGCGGGCTATTACCCACTCGGGGTGCCCGCACTACGTGAGTCGATTGCCCGCCGGTACACCGAGCGCGGAGCGCTGACCGACCCCACCCAGATCGTGGTGACCTGCGGAGCGGTGGCGGGACTCAGTGTGGTTACCCGCGCGCTGGTGTCACGCGGGGATCGCGTCGTGATCGAAACGCCGACCTACGCGCACTCGTTGGCTGCCCTGGAGCGGGCCGGCGCCCGGCTGGTGCCAGTGCCTATCGGTCCGACGGAGCCAGATCTGCACCATGGGGAGGTGCGGGATCGAGCACTTGTCGGCGGTGCGACCGCGATGTTGGCGATGCCGGACTTCCACAACCCGACAGGTATCTCGCTGGACGATGCACAGCGGGCCGAGCTGGCCGACCGCTGGAGACGGCTCGGTGTCGTGGGCATCGTCGACGAGACTCTGGTCGAGACGCGCCTGGACGAGGCGTCCGACCCGCTCGCGATGGCGGCTCACGCGGGCGAATGCATCAGCATCGGTAGCGCGAGCAAGACGTACTGGGGCGGGTTGCGGATCGGATGGGTGCGCGCACCTCGCGCCCTCGTGGGTGCGATCGCTTCGGCTCGCCTGTCCCTCGACCTCGGTGCGCCGGTGCTCGAACTGCTGATCACCGCGGAGCTGATGCGGGTCAGCGCGACGATGCATCCAGCCCAGCGCACCGCTTGTCAGGAAAGTTGCGCGACCCTGCTGGAGCTGCGAGAAGTGCTGCCACAGTGGGAGGTCCGCGTACCCAGCGGCGGACTGTGCCTCTGGTGGCGAATGCCGCTACCGCGCGCATCACGATTTGCGCAGTTGATGCGTGAACGAGGGGTGCTACTGGACCCAGGCGGGGTCCAGGCCGTTCGCGGGCAGGGTCTGGCCCATTTCATCCGTACGCCGTTCACCCTTCCCTCCTCGACGTTACGCAGCGTGATTCCGGTATTTGCACACGCTTGGGAGCAGGTGCTTGCGGAGGAAGGGAGCAGGACTGCAAGGCTGGACGGATGAGCTCGATAGCAATCGTCGGTGGGGGCATCACCGGGTTGAGCGCCGCCTGGCATCTGGCGACACAACACCCGGAACACGATGTGACGCTTCTGGAAAGCACCGACCGGCTCGGCGGCAAGCTGGACTCGATCCAGGTCGCTGGTCACACCATCGATGCGGGTGCTGAATCCGTGCTGGCCAGGCGGCCGGAGGCATTGGAACTGCTCGCACAGATCGACGCGCCTGTCGTCCACCCCCAGCGACTGACGGCGAGTATCTGGAGCCGGGGCGAACTGGTGCCGATGCCGTCCGGCACCTTGATGGGGGTGCCGTCCGACCCCTCGGCACTGAACGGTTTGTTGGACAGTGCGGAAGTCGCCCGGGCGTCCGCGGAGCGACCGGTGACCCTGAGCGGCAACGACATTGCGGTCGGTGAACTCGTCGAGCAGGCATACGGTGCCGCTGTGGTCGATCGACTGGTCGAGCCCCTGCTCGGTGGTGTGTACGCCGGCCACGCACGGGAGCTCTCCGCACGGGCCTGTGTGCCGGCGCTGTGGGAGGCCGCGAGCACCGGACGTCTGCTCACCGAAACGGCTGCTCGAGCAGCGCAGGTGGGCGCGGCTCGGGCAGATCAGCCGGTTTTCGCGGCGATCGAGGGAGGACTGGGCACCCTTCCCGGGCGCGTTGCCGAGGCGGTGCGCCACGCAGGGGTCACCGTCCGGACGTCCGCAGTCGTCGCGCAGTTGCAGCCCGTCGGCTCCGGGTGGCGGCTGCGGCTGGGCGGACCGGATACGGGTGCAGGCACCGGCGACGGCGCGGGATCGGCCTGGCTGAACGCGGACGCAGTGCTGCTCGCAACGCCGGCCGCGCCGACCGCGCGGTTGCTCACCGAACTCGACCCCGTCGCGGCCGAGACGTTACGTCGCATCGAATACGCCTCGATGGCGATCGTGTCGTTTGCATTTCCTGCATCGGGTGCGGCGCTCTTCGACGTCTCCACGGGGTTCCTCGTGCCCCCGGTCGACGGCGCCCAGATCAAGGCATCGACGTTCAGCAGCAGCAAATGGCCGTGGCTCGCCGAGGCAGTGCCGGATCTGCGGTTCGTGCGGGTATCGCTGGGGCGACATGGTGAGACGCGCGTGCTGCAGCGCCGCGATGACGAGTTGATCGCGATCGCGCTCGCCGACCTACGACGCGCAGTCGGGCAGATTCCGGCGCCCGTCGACGCCGTCGTACGTCGGTGGGGCGGGGGTTTGCCGCAGTACGCG
This sequence comes from Actinomycetota bacterium, assembly GCA_030853805.1. Taxonomy (GTDB): domain Bacteria; phylum Actinomycetota; class Actinomycetes; order Actinomycetales; family Dermatophilaceae; genus Allobranchiibius. Next base: position 11,745 of record JALYUK010000493.1, read on the forward strand.
GTCGGTCACGTTGATCGGGTTGCCGCGATCCGATGTGGGGTCAGCGGCTACCCGACCCTCGCACTGGCCGGCGCTGCGTACGACGGGGTCGGCATTCCGGCATGTATTGCCTCCGCACGGCATGCCGCCGAGGGGCTCGTCACCCGGTTGTGACCGTGGACCGCGACGTTGGGACGATGGAGGTATGACCCATCACGAGAACACGGTAGAAAGCACCGGCCACGGCACTGATCACGGCACCGAACCCAGCGCAGAGCATGTCGCGGCGATCAACTCCTCCATTCGT
>JALYUK010000001.1 GCA_030853805.1 Actinomycetota bacterium
GGGCAGGCCGGGGTCGCCAAGAAGGCCGTGGCTAACGACTACGTACTGACTGTCACAGGCACCAGCACCCAGACCTTCAGCACCGCCCAACTGGAGGCAATGCCTCACCAGACCCGCAATCTGTCGATCGCTTGCGTGGAGGGGTGGAGCCAGGGTGCGACGTGGTCGGGGCCCTCGTTGCTGAACCTGGTGACGATGGCCGGTGGGAACGCCCACAGCGTGGTGAGGATCACCTCGCTGGAGAAGGGCGGCTTCAACCACTGCACGCTCACCGGCGGGCAACTCAGCGCAGCCCTGCTAGCCACTCACCTGCACGGCGAGCGGCTGAGCCTTGACCACGGGTATCCGATACGTCTGATCGCACCCGACCAAAAGGGTGAGCTTCAAACAAAATGGGTCAGCAAAATTGAGGTCCAAAATGCCTGATCGCACCGTTCGCTTCGCTATCGGTGGGCTCGGCATCCTCGCCGCTGCCTTCGGATTCCGGTGGCTGTGGGATGAGCGGCTCTACATCAAGACGGTCAACTTCGCCGAATGGCTGATCGGTGGAGTGCTGCTGCAGGACGTCGTCATTGCGAACGTGCTGCTGCTGATCGGCTGGCTCGTGACAAAGGCGCTTCCCGCGCATATCCGCGGATTCGTCCACGGTGGCTTAATCGTGATCGCACTGAGTGGGTCGATGGCGTTCTTCGTGATCTGGCGACAGGGCACCGCCAGCAGCCCGGGGCTGGCGCTGTTGAGCCAGAACTACGTGACCAACTTCGCGATCATCATCGCGGTCGTCGTGGCCGGTGCCGCCTTGTTCTACGCAACCTCGTTGCGCACCATCAGGAAATCCCGCCCGAACTAAGACACGCTCTGCGCCCAGCACAACGGCTGCTTGCCCCACGGCTCGCGCCAGCACACCGGATGACGCGGGCCACCCACCGGGACCATGGGAACGTCCTGCTAGTGGTCCGTGTTTGAAGTGGTCTGACGGTTGGCTTTCTTGAGGATCTGCTCTGCGGTCTTGGTCCATACGAAAGGGGTGGCAGCGGTCGTTCCAGCCGTCCACGAATCGGCGGATCTTGGCGTTGAGGTCTTTCACGGATCCGAAGGATTCGCGGTGGATCGCTTGTCGTTCGATGATCCCGAACCAGACCTCGACCAGGTTCAACCACGACCCCGAGGTCGGGGTGAAGTGCACGCTGACGCGCGGGTTCGCTTCGAGCCAGTCTCGGACTCCGGCCGTTTTGTGGGTGGCGTAGTTATCCATCACCAGGTGCAACTCCTGGTCGGGGTAGGCCCAGGCGATCTGCTTCAAGAACGCGAGGAATTCCTGGTGGCGGTGACGCGGTTCGCACGCTCCGGTCACGGTGCCGGTGGCGATGTCCAACGCCGCGAACAACGTCGTGGTCCCATGCCGTTTGTAGTCATGGGTGCGCCGCTCGGGCAAGCCCGGTTGCATCGGCAACATCGGCGCCGTGCGGTCCAACGCCTGAATCTGGGACTTCTCATCCACACACAACACGATCGCGTTCTCCGGCGGCGCCAAGTACAACCCGACCACGTCGGTCACTTTCGCGACCAGTTGCGGGTCGGTAGAGAACTTGAACGTCTCCACCCGCCACGGCGCCACCCCGTAATCACGCCACGCCTTGGCGATCGTCCCGTTAGAGATGCCCAGATGCCGGCCCAACAACCGCGAGGACCAATGCGTCACCCCATACTTCTTCGGCGGTGGTTTCAACGTTTCCGCGACGATGTCGCGGTGGTCGATCGTGCGCGGGCGACCCGACCGAGGGTCATCATCCAACCCCGCGATCCCCGAAGCGGCATACCGATCACGCCACCCAATGACCGTCGGGCGCGACACCCCCACCTTCGCCGCTATCGCCGTATTCGACTCCCCATCGCACGCGAGCAACACGATCCTGGCTCGCTGCGCGAGCCCGGCCCGCGCCGCCGAGGACCTGGTTAACCGGGCCAACTCCGCGCGGTCACCATCACGCAACCCCAACGCCGCAGCAGGACGATTCGCCATACCCCATCGTCCCAGCCCACCAACTGCATATCAACTAACTACACGCGCCACTAGAGGCCGACCGCCTCACATAACACCCCAATTTCATCGGATAGGGCGCCCCACTGCTGGGCACCAAGGTACGGAAATGAGTCATGAGCCGGGTTCCTATTGAAGAGCGCGCGTTTCTGTCCGGTTGCACCTCGGCGACGTTGGTGACCCGTGATGGCTCGGTCGATTGGTTGTGTCTGCCGCGCTTTGACAGTCCCGCGCTGCTCGCGCGGTGCTGGATGACCAAGCCGGACATCTGTTGCTGCGACCGGTCGACGACGATGCTGTCGCGGTGCGTCGCCACCTGCCACACACCCTGGTGTTAGAGACGACGTGGACCTGCCGCACCGGAACGGTGATCGTGCGGGACGCGCTGGCCCTGGGCGCGCATGAGCGGGGCTACGACCTTGGTCACGCCTCTCCCGGGGTGCTGCTACGACACGCTCGCTGCCAGTCCGGTGCGGTACAGATGCGCATCGGGTGGGCGCCGCGCCCAGAATTTGGGCTGGTGCACCCGAACCTTTCATTGGTGGTCCGGCCGGGTGCGCCAGTCTCCGATGACGTCCAAACGGCGGCGTTGCTGGGTCGCGGCGCCGGTGTCGGACCACTGGTCGCGCTCGGTGAGGTTGGCGATGACGCGTTCGCGGTGTTCCACCGGGTTATGGTCGTCGTATTTGAATTTGGCGTCCACTCTCAGGACGGTCAATCGGACACCGCGGATCCCGGCGAGCATCCGCCCGTAGGGCGGCGCGTCGACGGTGACCGGGGCGTGGCGACCTTCTGGTTGGAAATCGTTGAGTTGTGCGGTGAGCAGGTCGGCTTTGGCCTGGGGGTCATCGACCATGGTGGGCGTGCAGACGAACTGGATTGCCGTGTAGTAACTGGTGGGTACCCCGTCCTCGTCCGGTCCGCCGGACTTGGCCCGCCAGTACGTCGGGATGTACGCCGAGTCACCCATCATGCTCAGCCGCACCTCGCGTGCTGCTTCCAGGTGCTCCCACACCGGGTTCGGACGTGCCAGGTGGATCAACAACTCTGTCCCGTGCCCGCTGAAATGGGTCGGCACCACCAGCGGCGCACAGGACGGGTCCAGGTTGTTGACTGCCAGCATCGCGAACCGGTCGGT
>JALYUK010000008.1 GCA_030853805.1 Actinomycetota bacterium
CTCCGGTCAGCAGACCGCGCACGGTGGCGATGTCCTCGGGCGCGACTGCGGTCTGTGCGAAGGCCCGAACGAACTGCAGCTGAGCGTCGCTGCCGGGTGCGGCACCGCGCATGAGCCCACCGAACGCGCCGGCGACGCGCTGGCGGGTCTCGTCACGGCGGTCAGGGGTCACGTATCTGGTCCGCGCACCGGTGATCTGCGTGATGGCGACCTTGATGGCGGTGGAGTCGTGTTCGTCGCTCAACAGCCGCAGCGCGAAGGCAATGTAGTCGCGAGCGCCGATCTCGCCCTCGCGGGTCATGTCCCACAGGGCTGCATGCACCAGAGCCCGCGGCAGGGACTCGGTCAGCGCATCGGGGTGGGCCAGCACCGTTGCGAGCGACCGGTCGTCCAGCCGCAGCTTGGCGAACGTCAGGTCGTCGTCGTTCAGCAACAGCAGGTCCGGGCGCCGCGTGCCGACCAGTTGCGGCACGTCGGTGTTGGCGCCGGCGACGTCGAGCTCCAGGTAGGACGTGCGCTCCAGCCGCCCGTCCCGCAGGTCGTAGCAGCCGATTCCCATCCGGTGCTCGCGCAGCGTCGGGTGGCTGTCCGCCGCGGTCTGTTCGACCCGCACCGAGGTGAACACCCCGTCGGTCTCCTGGATCACCGGGCGGATCGTCGCGACGCCCGCCGTCTGCAGCCAATCCTGTGCCCAGCTGCGCAGGTCACGGCCGGAGGTGGCCTCGAACTCGGCGAACAGGTGACGTAGGTCGGTGTTGCCCCAGGCGTACTTCGCGAAGTAGGACCGCAGGCCGGCCACGAACGGCTCGCGACCGACGTACGCGACAAGTTGTTTGAGCACGGACGCGCCCTTGGCGTAGGTGATGTGGTCGAAGTTGTTCTCCACATCCGACCAGTTACGGGCATCGGCCGCGATGGGGTGGGTCGAGCTCAGCTGATCGGCGGCGTACGCGGCGGACTTCTCCGAGAGGCAGAAGGTGGTCCATGCGGAGTCCCACTGGGTGGCTTCGGCCTGGGCCGTCGTGGAGGCCCATTCGGCGAAGGATTCGTTCAACCACAGGTCGTCCCACCAGCGCATCGTGACCAGGTCGCCGAACCACATGTGCGCCATTTCGTGCAGGATCGTCAGCGCGCGGCGCTCGATCAGCGACTCCGGCACCGCCGAGCGGAAGACGTAGATCTCGGCGAAGGTCACCAGGCCGACATTCTCCATCGCGCCCATGTTGTATTCGGGGGCGAACAGCTGGTCGTACTTGGTGAAGGGAAACTCGCGATCGAACATCTCCTCGAAGAAGGCAAATCCGCGCTTGGTCACGTCCAGGATGTTCTCGGCGTCCAGGTGAGCGCGTAGCGAACGTCGGCACAGCACCCCGAGCGGGATGACACCGGCGCGGGTCTGGACCTCATCGCGCACGATCTCGTACGGCCCCGCGGCGACAGCGGTGATGTAGCAACTGATCGGCGGCGTCGGCGCGAAGGTCCAGGTAGCAGAATCAGCAGCGTCGTCCGGGCCGTGTGGGTCGTTCGAACTGCCGTGCGGGACCGGTTCGGGAGTGGGCTCGTTGGACAGCACCTGCCAGGCTGCCGGGGCGGTAACGGTGAAGCTGAAGGGTGCCTTCAGGTCCGGCTGATCGAAGACGGGGAACGCCCGGCGGGCGTCGGACACCTCGAACTGTGTGTAGAGGTAGACCTCCCCGTCTGCGGGATCCACAAACCGGTGCACGCCTTCGCCGGTGTTCATGTAGGTGCCGACGGCCTGCACGACGACGGTGTTGGTCTGCGCCAGATTCGGCAGGGCGACCCGTGCGCCGTCGAAATGTTCAGCCGGGTCAAGAACCACCCCGTTCAGCTCGATGGACCGCATGCGGTCTCCGACGAAGTCCAGGAAGGTCGATGCGCCGTCGGTGGCGGTGAACTCGATGCGGGACGTGGTCGCGAACGTGCTCGAGCCGGTGGTGAAGTCGAGCGCGACTGCGTGCTGCTGCACGCTCACCAGTTCCGCGCGTTGCTGCGCCTCGTCTCGGGTGAGCTCCTGCTTGGACACGTGCGTCACGTCGACTCCCATTGCTGTCAACCAGATGCCGGGGGTTCCCGACCGTGGGGCATCGTGTCATTCTCAGCTGCGAGTGGCACGATGATGACATGACAACCAAACGCGCTGAGATGTTTTTTGATCCGATGTGTCCATGGGCCTGGATGACCTCACGGTGGCTCCTGGAGGTTCAGCAGGTGCGGGACATCGAGATCACCTGGTCGGTGATGAGCCTGTCCGTGCTCAACGAAGGCCGGGACCTACCTGAGGACTACCGGGCGATGATGGACCGCGCCTGGTTGCCGGTGCGGGTGGTCATCGCGGCCGAGCAGGAGCACGGTCCGCAGACCCGCAAGCAGCTCTATGACGCGATCGGGACGCGCCTGCACCCGGGTGGCCGCGGTGGCGACGTGGACGACCTGCGCGAGGTGGTCCGCGAGGCGCTCGCCGAGGTCGGACTGCCCGAGGCATTGCTGCAGAAGGGTGCCTATGTCGAAGGTGACGACATCGATCAGTTGCTGCGTGCCTCTCACCAACGCGCGATCGACCTGGTCGGCAATGACGTCGGCACGCCGGTCGTCAGTGTCGAGGGCGTCGCATTCTTCGGTCCCGTGGTCACCCCCGCGCCGAAGGGTGAAGTTGCTGGCAAGCTGTGGGACGGCTGCCTCCTGGTGGCTGCGGTGCCCGGCTTCTACGAATTGAAGCGGTCCCGCGAGGCAGGTCCTGACTTCAGCTGAGAGGCGACGCGGATGCGAGTACATATCGGAGGGGACCACGCGGCGTACGACATGCATCGCGAACTGGTGACCTGGTTGGGCGAGCAGGGGCATGAAGTGATCGATCACGGATCGGCCACCTACGACGCACTGGATGACTATCCCGTGTTCGTGCTGCGCGCCGCCCAGGGTGTCGCGGCCGATCCGGGCTCGCTGGGCATCGTGCTCGGCGGCTCCGGAAACGGCGAGCAGATGGCCGCCAACAAGGTGCCCGGTATCCGGGCCGCACTGTGTTACACAACTGAACTGGCGCAGCTGGCACGCCAGCACAACGATGCGCAGATCATTTCGCTCGGCGGCCGGTTCAATACCGTCGAACAGGCCAAGGCAATGGTCTCGATCTTCCTGGAAACGCCTTTCTCGGGCGAAGAGCGCCATCAACGTCGGCTGGACATGGTCCAGCGATTCGAGCAGGACGGCGAACTGCCCCCCAAGTGATTTTTGCTACGAAAAAGGTGCCGATCCCATCCGGGTTCGGCACCTTTTCGTGGATCGGGTCAGTGATTCACTGACCGGCCTCGTCGTTGCTCTTGTCACCCTCGTTGGCGTCGTTGCCGCCGCCGAAATGCTTGTCGACCGCGTCCTGGCCCTTGTCGATCTGGTCGGAGTACTTGTCGTCGGTCTTGCTGTCGACGAAGTCTCCGCCCTTCTCCACACCCTGGCTGACCTTGTCGGGGTTGTTGTTGGCGAATTCGGTCGCCTTGTCCTTGGCGCTGTCGAACAGTCCCATGAATTGCTCCCTGTCATCGAGCACGACGTCGTGTCGTTGCGTTGACATCTAGATAAACACAACTTGCACCGCGCAGGATGCGCCGAGCCGCCAGTAGCGGTGGGCGAGATGCGTGACTGCGCTGATGTGGCAGGGCCGGCGACCCCTTGCGGGTGGATCTCACATCGGGAGAGGAACCGGCGTCGGAACAAGATTGACGAGTTGGAGCGGGTGACGAGAATCGAACTCGCGTAGCCAGTTTGGAAGACTGGGGCTCTACCATTGAGCTACACCCGCACGGCGCTGGACCTCCCGAGATCTACCTTGTGGTGGAAGTCGGTGTGCCGAGGCGATAGCGTACTGGCTCGCAGCACCGGATCCGAATCCGGCGCAGCGCATCGGGCAGCCGCCGGGTGTGATGAACGGGGTATGGCGCAGTTTGGTAGCGCGTCCGCTTTGGGAGCGGAAGGCCGCAGGTTCAAATCCTGTTACCCCGACTTTTCCAGGTCCTGCAGAGGTCCCGGTTTGCTCGAGTGCCGCCCCGTCAGGGAGCATGGCAGGCGGTCCCCGCTCTCACCGCCCGGCTGACCCGGGACACCGACGCTCGCCAATTGACGTCCGCCGGCCAGAGAGCACCTTTCAAACTATGGAGTCTGTGCAGTGAAGAGCGCCGTCGACACCCTGAGCCCGACCCGGGTCAAGTTGACCATCGAGGTCCCCTACGCCGAGCTTGAGCCGAGCGTCAGCGCGGCTTACAAGACGATCGGCGACCAGATCCAGGTCCCCGGATTCCGCCGCGGCAAGGTGCCCGCGCGGATCATCGACCAGCGGGTCGGTCGCGGCGCCGTGCTGCAGGAGGCCGTCAACGAGGCGCTCCCGCAGTTCTACGGCCAGGCGATCGAGGAGAGCGACGTCATTCCGCTCGGCCAGCCCGAGGTGGAGATCACCGACGTTCCGTCCGCCGTGGGGGAGGAGCTGAAGTTCACCGTCGAGGTCGACGTCCGCCCGCAGTTCGACCTTCCGGACTTCTCCGCGATCAGCGTGACCGTTGACGCGTTCGAGGTCACGGACGAGGACGTCGACGCCGAGATCGAAACGCTGCGTGAGCGCTTCGGCACGCTGTCGCCGGTCGAGCGCGCCGCAGTCGATGGTGACTCGCTCACCATCGACCTGTCCGCCACCATCGGCGACGACAAGATCGATGACGTGACTGGTGTGTCCTACCTGGTCGGCAGCGGCAACATGCTCGACGGACTCGACGAGGCCGTTACCGGGCTGTCGGCCGGCGAAACCGCGACGTTCGATGCCGCATTGGCCGGTGGAGAGCACGAGGGCAAGACCGCCACCTGCACTGTGGTGGTGCAGTCGGTCAAGGAGCGTCAGCTGCCCGAGGTCGACGACGAGTTCGCCCAGTTGGCCTCTGAGCACGACACCGTGGCCGAGTTGCGCGCCGAGATGACCGCTCAGGCGCAGCGGCGTAAGCAGTTCGAGCAGGGCCTGCAGGCCCGCGACAGGGCGCTGGACCAGCTGCTGGAAGATCTGGATCTGGCCGTGCCGGCAAGCGTTGTGGAGGCAGAGGTGCGTCAGCACCTCGAGGGCGAAGACCGCCTCGAGGACGAGGAGCACCGCGCCGAGGTCACCAAGAGCACCACCAAGGCGATGCAGAGCCAGTTCGTGCTGGACAAGATCGTGGAGGAGAAGCAGGTCCAGGTCTCCCAGGAGGAGCTCATCGAGTACCTCATCATGTCGGCGCAGCAGTACGGCATGGATCCCAACCAGTTCGCGCAGGCCCTGGATCAGAACGGGCAGGTGCCGGCCGTTATGGGTGAGGTTGCCCGCCGCAAGGCCCTGAGCACCGTCCTGGAGGCCATCACGGTGATCGACACCAATGGTGAGACCGTCGACCTGGATGCGCTGACCGAGTCCGAAGAAGACTCAGACGAAGCAGCCGCAGTAGACGAGACAGCCGCCGTGGACGAAACAGACGCGACGGACACTGTGGATGCTGAGCCGGTAGTTTCCGATGACGCCGCAGCAGAAGAGTCGACCAAGGCCTGAATCGACCTACATCTCAGCGAGGCCCGCGCACCAGCTCGATGCGCGGGCTTCGCCGTGCTCCAGCCCCGCCATCGATCACTTGCGCTGACGGCGAACATGGCCCGATTGCGGGACGGAACGACGCGGATCGAGCGTTAGGGTCGATGAGAAGCCGATTTGACTGCTCCGATCCGCCGGCTCGATCAGCGGGTCGTAGCCCCCTGACAGGAGAGATGAGACGACCTTGAGTGACATTGCGAAGGTCTCGATGGCTACCCAGGCACCTGGTGGCGGCCTCGACGATCAGATCTACAACCGGCTGCTGAAGGAACGCATCATCTTCCTCGGCTCCGACGTGCGTGACGACAACGCCAACGTGATCGCCGCGCAGCTGCTGCTGCTGACGGCCGAAGACCCTGAAGCCGACATCTGGCTCTACATCAACAGCCCCGGCGGGTCGATCTCGGCCGGGATGGCGATCTTCGACACGATGAACTGGATTCCCAACGACGTGGCGACGGTCGCGATGGGGATGGCCGCCAGCATGGGTCAGTTCCTGCTGTCAGCGGGTACCCCGGGCAAGCGTTACGCCACCCCGAACGCGCGGGTCATGATGCACCAGCCGTCCGGCGGTCTCGGCGGCACGGCATCCGACATCAAGATCCAGGCCGAGCAGATGCTGTTCATCAAGGGCAAGATGGCCGAGCTCATTGCCCAGCACACCGGGCAGACCGTCGAGCAGATCACCGAGGATTCGGACCGGGACCGTTGGTTCTCGGCTGCAGAGGCCAAGGAGTACGGCTTCGTCGATCACGTCTTCGAACGTTCCGAGGACGCCCCTGGCGAGGTGAAGGTATGACCAACTGGACTGATCCGAGTGGAGCACAGATGAATTCGCCGTATGGGGGCCACGCCGGCTATGCCGGTGCAGCGCCGAGCAGCCGCTACATCCTGCCGCAGTTCGAAGAGCGCACTGCCTACGGCATGAAGCGGTCCGACCCGTACAACAAGCTGTTCGAGGACCGCATCATCTTCCTCGGCGTGCAGGTGGACGACGCGTCCGCGGACGACATCATCGCGCAGCTGATCGTGCTGGAGAGTCAGGATCCCGACCGCGACATCCTGATGTACATCAACTCTCCGGGCGGCTCGTTCACTGCGTTGACGGCGATCTACGACACGATGCAGTACATCCGCCCCGACGTGCAGACGTTCGTGGTCGGCCAGGCTGCCTCAGCGGCCGCCGTCCTGCTGGGGGCGGGAGCGAAGGGCAAGCGGTACGCACTGCCCAACGCGCGGATCCTGATCCACCAGCCCGCGATGGAGGGCACCGGCGGTACTGCGTCCGACCTGGAGGTCACCGCCAATGAGATCTTCCGGATGCGCGAATGGCTCGAGGACACGCTGGCCTTCCACTGCGGCACAACCGCAGACAAGGTCCGCAGGGATATCGAGCGCGACAAGATCCTCACCTCCGCCCAGGCCAAGGAGTACGGCCTGATCGACCAGGTGCTGACCAGTCGTAAGGCCTCGGCCGAGGACTGACAGTCCCGCACGACAACACGGTCGCCGCG
>JALYUK010000037.1 GCA_030853805.1 Actinomycetota bacterium
GCGGGGCTGTTCGGTGAAAGGTGCGGGAGTCAGTTCTCGCCGTTGTCATCGCCCATGAGGTTGCGGGTCCGCGAGGAGTCCAGCGGAATGCCCGGGCCCATCGTGGTCGACATGGTGGCCTTGCTGATGTAACGACCCTTTGATGCCGAGGGCTTCAGACGCAGGATCTCTTCCAGCGCTGCGCCGTAGTTCTCCACCAGCTTGACGTCATCGAATGACACCTTGCCGATGATGAAGTGCAGGTTGGAGTGCTTGTCGACGCGGAATTCGATCTTGCCGCCCTTGATTTCGGTGACTGCCTTCGCCACATCCATCGTCACGGTGCCGGTCTTCGGGTTGGGCATCAGCCCGCGCGGGCCCAGCACCTTGCCCAGGCGCCCGACCTTGCCCATCATGTCCGGAGTGGCGACAACGGAGTCGAAGTCGGTCCAGCCGCCTGCGACGCGCTCCAGCAGCTCATCGGAGCCGACGTAGTCGGCGCCTGCTGCTTCAGCCGCAGCTGCCTTGTCGCCATTGGCGAAGACCAGCACGCGGGCCGTCTTACCGGTGCCATGCGGCAGGTTGACGGTGCCGCGGACCATCTGGTCCGCCTTGCGAGGGTCGACGCTGAGGCGGAAAGCAACCTCGACGGTGGCGTCGTACTTCGTCGTGGAGGTTTCCTTGGCCAGTTGAACTGCGTCCAGCGGGGCGTAGAGGGCGTCGCCGTCGATCTTCTCGACTGCGGCGCGGTAGGACTTGCTGCGCTTCATGGTGCTGCTCCTTCAGTGGTGATGCGTGGGAGTTGTGGTCCACGGGCCGAAGCCGGCCCTGCCACGGGTATGCCGACCCGGCTGGGTCGGCATACCGGGGATCACACTTCGGTGTCGATACCCATCGACCGGGCGGTACCGGCGATGATCTTGCTGGCCTGCTCGATGCTGTGAGCGTTGAGGTCGACCATCTTCTGCTCGGCGATCTCACGAACCTGCTCTTTGGTCAGCTTGGCGACCTTGGTCTTGTGCGGCTCGCCAGAGCCCTTGGCGACACCGGCGGCCTTTTTGATCAGCTCGGCTGCCGGGGGCGTCTTGGTGACGAAGGTGAACGAACGGTCTTCGTAGACCGTGATCTCCACGGGGATGACGTTGCCGCGCTGGGCTTCCGTCGCGGCGTTGTAGGCCTTGACGAACTCCATGATGTTGACACCGTGCTGACCCAGCGCGGGGCCGACGGGAGGTGCGGGCGTCGCGGCGCCGGCCTGGATCTGCAGCTTGATGAAGCCGGAGACCTTTTTCTTCTTGGGGGGCATGTCGTTGTTACTTCCTGTTGTGGTGGTGGGACTACGCCGTGGGCGATGACCCGGTTGCACACCGCTGATCCGAACGTATCGGGCAGGCGGCTGTGTTCAAACGCGTCCGTCGATCAGAGCTTGGAGACCTGCTCGAAGGACAACTCGACCGGGGTCTCCCGGCCGAAGATGGAAACCAGAACCTTGAGCTTCTGGGTATCGGGGTTGATCTCGGACACCGTCGCGGGCAGCGTCTCGAACGGACCCTCCATGACGGTGACCGACTCGCCGATCACGAAGTCGACCTCGGCGACCTCGGCGCGCTTCTTGCTTGCGCCGCCTGCTCCTGAACCGCCATCTGCGGTGCCTTCGGGCTCCTCGAAGACCGGGTTGAGCATCGTGACGACCTCGTCGAGCATCAACGGTGAGGGCTGGTGAGAGTTGCCGACAAAGCCCGTGACACCTGGAGTGTGGCGAACCGCACCCCAGCTCTCGTCGGTCAGATCCATCCGGACCAGGACGTATCCGGGCATCCGGACCCGGGTGCCGAGCTTGCGCTGGGAGTTCTTGATCTCGGTGAACTCCTCCATCGGCACCTCGACGGCGTAGATGAACTCCTCCATATTGAGGTTGGAGATACGGGTCTCCAGGTTCGCCTTGACCCGCTTCTCATAACCGGCGTAGGAGTGCAGGACGTACCAGTCTCCGAATTGCGCGCGCAGGTCTGTGAGGTAGGCCTCGCGCTGCTGCGCAGCAGATGGCGGCGCGTCTTCGGCGGCTTCCACCTCGGCGGCGACATCAGCTTCATCTGCTTCCGCGTCGAGCTCCGCCTGACTGCCCTCGGCGACCTCAGGGGCATCGGGGATCCCGGCCAGATCGACCTCTTCGGTGTCTGTGTCATCGGCATTGCTGAAGTCAGTGGCGTCGGTGGCGGCATCGCCGGGATCGGCCATTGCGCGCTGTCGAGAATCGATATCCCCGTCGGCGTTCTCCGCGTCGAGCTCGGCAGCCAGGGTGTCGTCGGCCGAAACCGTCTCGCCGGAGCCTGCATCGACAGATACGGAATCCACCATGTCGGTGTCAGAGCTCTCGGGCGTCCATTCGTCCGTCATTGAACTGCTTCCTGCTTCCTTCAGTGCGTCATGCATGATTCGTGCGGGGCGCGTCTGCAGAGGGTGTCAACAGCGAGACGCATAGGTCGTAACGACTCCGGGTCAGGTGCCGAGCACAAAGGAGACGAGCCGCTCGAACAGTCTGTCCAGACCGACCACGAACGCCATGATGAAACAAATGAAGACGACGACGACGCCGGTGTAGTTGACCAGCTCGCTCTGCGTGGGACGCACCACCTTGCGGATCTCGTCCAGCACCTGACGGATGAACAAGATGATCCTGGCGACGAATCCCTGCCGACCCGGATCGCCGGGCTTGCTCGAACCGCGGCGCGCGGCGGTCGTGCTGATGTTCGTCACGGGCGAGGCTCCTCTTCGTCGTATGTACTTGCTTCTGACTGGCTCACCGCAACACGAACTGTTGTCCGCATCGACCGGTGGGTCAACGCAGGGCACGAGGGACTTGAACCCCCAACCCCCGGTTTTGGAGACCGGTGCTCTACCAATTGAGCTAGTGCCCTTCGAGCCGCTACCTGCGCGACTCAACTGATAGACAACGTCCGCCGAGCGACCTGCCTTCATGCGGGGTGTCAGGCATGCTCCGCAAAAGGACAGCAGTCAGCGTGGCGATCGTCAACCATCAGCGCTCAAGTGTACGCGACTGCGGCGACGAGGCGCGAACCGATGACCTGCCCCGCGCAGTGCGCCAGGTGCCTGAATCGTCCGATCACCCTGGCGCAGTACGGTCGGCCCATCATGCGATCCACGGCGCACCTACCCAAAGCGCATCTGCACCTGCATTTCACCGGTTCGCTGCGCATCCAGACGTTGCACGACCTCGCGCACCGCCATCACCTACGCCTGCCGGACTCGCTGCGCGCCGACTGGCCACCCACTTTGAGCGGGGCCGATGAGCGTGGCTGGTTTCGTTTCCAGCGCCTGTACGACGCTGCTCGGGCCTGCGTTCGTGACGAGTCCGACCTGCGCCGCCTGGTGCGCGAAGCAGTGCAGGACGACGCCGCAGAAGGTTCGCGGTGGCTGGAGCTGCAGGTGGACCCGACCTCTTACGCAGGCCCGCTCGGTGGAATCACGCCCACGCTGGAGATCGTCCTGGACGAGGCGACCGCCGCGGGCACCGACGCCGGCGTGGGTGTCGGCCTGATCGTCGCTGCATCCCGGATGAGGCATCCGTTCGAGGCCCGGACACTGGCCCGACTGGCATCCCGACACGCTGGCCAGGGCCACGGGCGCGTCGTGGGATTCGGCCTCAGTAACGACGAACGCCGCGGTGACACCGCCGAGTTCGCGCCGGCTTTCGCTATTGCCCGCGCCGCCGGCCTGGCCTCCGTGCCGCATGCCGGCGAGCTACTGGGACCGCAGGCCGTCAGCCAAACCCTCGACGCGCTTGCGCCCGACCGTCTCGGCCACGGCGTGCGCGCGGTCGAGTCCGACGCAGTGCTGGATCGCGCACTCGAAGGTGGCGTCGCCTTCGAGGTGTGCCCCGGTTCCAACATCGCACTCGGGGTCTACCCGACGCCGGACCAGATCCCGCTGCGCCGGCTCTACGACGCCGGCGCCCAGATCGCCCTCGGCGCCGACGATCCGCTGCTGTTCGGCAGCCGGCTGACGGCCCAGTACGACATCGCCCGGGATGATCTGGGTTTCGGCGATGCCGAACTCGCGGAGCTCGCCCGTCGTTCGCTGTATGCCTCCAGGGCACCAGCGCAGATCAAGAAAAAGGCGCTGGCGGACATCGACACATGGCTCGCCGGCCCGGGGTAACGCGAACCGGCAGAACGAACAGACCAGGGCTACCCGGAAGCAGTGAACAGGTCAGGTGGCGCGCAACCCCAGATAGTCACTCATTGCGGTCATCTCGAAGTCGAAGAGCACCCCGGCGTCGGTGATTCCGCTCTCGAACCTGCCGAACATCTCGAAACTGAGTGCCCCGAAAAGCTGAGTCCACGCCACGAGGGCCCGCGCGATGATCGTTGCCGGGACATCTGTGAGTTGTAAGAACTGTGCGACGCCGTCGGTATCGGCGCGCAGGCTCGCGGCCATCGGATCGTCCGCTGCAGCGTTGCTGCGGGTGGTCGACGCCGCATCATGGACAATCTGCGCGAACACCCGCTGCGGACGACTGGCAGGTCCGACGGTGTCCTGCGGCGCCTGATATCCGGGAACGGGGCTGCCGTAGAGCAATGCGTACTCGTGGGGGTGGGCGAGCACCCATTGGCGGATCCCGCGCGTCAGGGCGACCCACCGCGCGTGCGGATCGTCGCGGGGGGCAGCGAGCTCTGCGCTCTCGGCAGCATCGGCGAGCTCGTCGTACGCATCGACCACCAACGCGGTGAGCAGCTCATCCCGGCTGGCGAAGTAGCGATAGACCGCCGAGGAGACAACTCCGACGTCCCTGGCGACGGCCCGCAGCGAGAGATCCGCTCCTCGTGATGCCAGGTGCGCACGAGCGACCCGCTTGATGTCTTCGGTCATTTCGGCACGGATGCGCTCGCGAGTGCTGGTGCGCCCTTCGACTACCGCACTGTGCGCGACGGGCCACGACGTACACGTGGTCACCCGCAGCGGAACAACCGTGGCCGGGGCCCTACCGGTTGTGGCCGATGCGTGCGACGTTGCGCAGTTGACAGAGATCTGCGCGGGCTCCGTCGCGATCTACAACTGCGTCAACCCGCCGTACGACACGTGGCCGCAGAGCTGGCCACCGATCGCCCGGGCACTGCTGTCCGC
The DNA here is from genome assembly GCA_030853805.1 of Actinomycetota bacterium. Taxonomy (GTDB): domain Bacteria; phylum Actinomycetota; class Actinomycetes; order Actinomycetales; family Dermatophilaceae; genus Allobranchiibius. Next base: position 5,125 of record JALYUK010000037.1, read on the forward strand.
GGCGGCAACCTCGGGAGCCGTGCTCGCGACGGCCGGCAACCTCTATCCGTACGGGCCGATGACACAGGGCATGCCGGACCTCGGCACCGGCACCAAAGCAGTCGTGCGCAGTCATGACACGGGAGGCCATGGCCGCGCACCGGGCTGGGCGGCTCCGGGCTGTCGAGGTGCGCGGTAGCGACTACCTCGGCGGCAACTCCTACCTCGACGCAGTGGTGACGCCCGCCTACCGCAAGGGACGTACCGCCTGGGTGCCCGCCGATCTGGATCTGCCGCATACCTTCACCAATGTCCGTGACATGGCCGCAACCCTGGTGGCAGCGGCAGCCGACGAGGGCAGTTGGGGCACCGTCTGGCATGCGCCGAGCGCGCCGCCGATCACGCTACGCGAGCTGACGCGGCTCGCCGCGAGCCGGCTGGGCGTAGCACCGAAGGTCCGCTCGATGCCGTACGCCGCGGTGTGGATGGGTGGGGTGTTCAACCCGTTCGTCAAAGAGCTGCGCGAGACGCAGTACCAGTTCCGCGCGCCCTATGTCATGGACTCGACACGCGCACAGGAATATTTCGCAATTGCACCGGCCACCATTGAGGAGTCGGTCCGGACCGACCTCGAGCACAGCGCGAGCCGCCTCCGATGAATTCCCGCCGCTGCGCGGCTCACGGCAGTTCAAGGCCCTGGTGACTACGTCGAGGACAGCGGGGCCCGACACCGTAGAACACTCAATTTTTGCCGCCGCGGATCAGGTCCTGGCGGGGTCCATGGCATGGAACGCCTAAAGTCCTGCTTAGATCAACGGCGACTACCGCAGCGGTAGTGGTAAGCGCAGATGATGTCGACAGGAGGCCAGGCTGTTGATGCCCGGGTGGCTGCGACGCACGATCGCTCGCAGACTACTCGCGACGTCGGCGTCCCGGCGGCATGGACTTTCGGCTGTGACGGTGCTGCCGAAAAAGGTCACCATGCCATTACGGCGCGTCGGCCTGGATCCGGTCAGCGAGCTGGCTGACAAACGCGCCGCAGCGCCGGTGACCAAACTCGGCCGGGTGTTCGGCATCACCCTGTGGCTCGTCACCGGATACGAACAGACCCGTCATGTCCTGGAGGACCGCAACAGTTTCAGCACCGACATCCGGCCGTTCATGGGTGCGCAGTCCTCCACCGACATCGCCGGCCTCGGATTCACCGACGCACCCGAACACACCCGCCTGCGCAGAATGCTCGTCCCGGAGTTCACCGCGCGCAGGCTCGCCTCGTTCGTGCCCGACGTCGAGCGCATCGTGGAAGAGCAGTTGGATCGGCTCGAGGCCCAGGGCGGGCCGGTCGACCTCGTGTCCGAGTTCGCATTTCCTATCCCGTTTGCGGTGATCTGTGAGCTGCTCGGACTACCGGTCGATGAGCGGCGACGATTCCAAGACTTGGGCCGGGCTCGCTTCGATGTCAACGGCGGGGGGCAGGGGGCATTCGGGGCAATGTCGGACACTCAGGAATTCCTGATGCAGGAAGTGCACAGGCAGCGCTCGCAGCCCGGCCCCGGGCTGATCGGCAACATGATCCGTGCGCACGGTGACCAGATCGACGACATCGCGCTCGCGGGGCTGTGCGACGGCGTGTTCACCGGTGGTTACGAAACATCGGCCAGCATGTTGGCCCTGGGCACGATGGTGCTTCTACAGCGCCCGGAAGCAGCCGCCCGCGTCCGCGAGGACGATGGGCTGGACGCGCTGATAGAGGAGCTGTTGCGGTACCTCAGCGTCGTACAGATCGCCTTCCCGCGTTTCGCGCTGCAGGACATGACCTTGTTCGAGCATGTCGTCAAAAAGGGTGATGTTGTGATCTGCTCGCTCAGCGGGGCGAATCGTGACCCCGTGTTCGGAACGGACTCAGAGGCGTTCAGCAGCGACCGCGACCGTCAACCCCACCTTGCTTTCGGGCGGGGCATGCACCGGTGCATCGGCGCCGAACTCGCCCGGATGGAGATGCGGGTGGCATTTCGCGCCTTCGCTCGCCGTTTTCCGCACGCCGAGTTGGCCACCGAGGTGGGCACTCTGGACTTCCATGACCTGTCGATCGTGTACGGCGTCCGGTCCCTGCCTGTGCAGCTGAACGTCACCTCTCCCGCTGCGTACCAAGTCTGAGGACGGCGCAATGAGAATCGTCCACGTCGCAGACTCCTTCCCACCGGACGTCGGCGGGATCGAGCGGCAGGTGGAGACACTGGCACGCCGACAGCTCTCCGAGGGCCATGACGTCACGGTGATCACCGCGGTCGCAGATACGGGTCCGGTCGACAGCGATATCCCGGTCGCGCGCGCTGCATCCGGGCGCTGGCTCACCGTGGCCTTTCCCTGGCGCAACCACGCGATGGTGACGCAGATCCTCGACCGTGGCGATGTCGACATCGTGCATGCCCACTTCACCGTGATCTCGCCGCTGGCGATCTTCGTCACCCGCGAAGCATCACGCCGGGGCATTCCCGTCGCGGTCACCGTGCATTCCCTGTGGTGGAAGGTGGCCATCGCGACGCGCGTATCGACCCTGCCGTTCGGGTGGGGCCGGATGCGGGCAGCGTGGTCCGCGGTGAGCTCGGTTGCCGCGCAACATGTGCATCGGACGCTTCGCGGGGTCGATGAGGTATCTGTCCTTCCCAATCTGATCGACACACCATGGTGGAAGAACCAGGGACCGATGCGCGTCGCAGACGGCGAGATCCGGATGGTGCTGGTCGGTCGATTGAAGAAACGCAAACACGTGGACGAGTTCATCGACGTCCTCGCACAGGTGCGGCAGCGGGTCCCGGTCGGCACGCGGGTGAAGGTCAGCATCCTGGGCGACGGACCGCGGCAGAAAGACCTGCAGAAGCAAGTTGAACGACTGGGCCTGTCCGACTGGGTCAGCCTCCTCGGGTATCACCCGTCCGAGGAGATCCGGGCGATCTGCCACGACGCCGACGTGTTCGTCGCCTCCTCACGGCAGGAAGCCTTCGGGATCGCCGCGCTGGAGGCCCGCTCGGCCGGGCTGCCCGTGCTCGGATACCGCCGCAACGGACTGTCCGATTTCATCACCGACGGGGTGGACGGGCTGCTCGTCACCGACGCCGCAGCGATGGTCGAGGCGATCGTCACGCTCGTCAACGACCCGCAGGAACTGGATCGACTACGCACGAATGCAGCAGCACTCCCACCCGGAGTCAGCCCGCAGGACGCGGTACGGGCCGAGACAAACCTCTACGCACGGGCCCGGGCCATGCGCACCGGAGGACCCTTGTCCACCTCACGGCGCCGGTCCGTGTCGCGCTGAGGCAGGAACTCAGCTTTCGCGTCACTCTCTGGATTTCGGGTCACCCCCGCATCACAGTTTTCGGATTCGTGTCCAACGGGGCCGGCACTCGCCCGATGAACGAGCGGTGGCTGGTGATCGGTCAAAAATCCGTTCCGCCGCCTGCTGCACTGGTATACCTGCAGAATGAATCCTGGGCCGGGTAACGAATCGAAGCTGGCGGTGTCAGCAGAGCGGATGAAGCGTCATAAATTCGTCTGGCCGCTCGGAGCGCTCGCGGTGTCCGTTGTAGCTCTCGCCGGTTTCCTGGGTGCATTCGAGGACTTACGGGCCTGGTCCGAAGCGAGGTTGCACCCGAACAAGGCCGAGTACGAGCGCATCGCCTCCCTTGAGTTGGGGATCCGCCCCACGGTTTTCGACAAGATGTTCGATCCTCAGAAAATTGTGGATCTTTGTGGCCTGGAGCAGCCCTGCACCAATCCGAAGCCGACTCACCTACAGATGTACGTCAGTGAGAAGCCGAATCTCGTAGTGCGCGCAGTGTTCGAAAACGACCAACTTGTCATGTACCTCGTGACCCTCAAGAGTGGCGAGATCACGCCACCGATGTCGTGGCTCGGTAATGAGCTCGGTCATCTTGGGGATGTCTCGATGCAGGATGCCCTCAAAAATGTTCCGGCCGGACTAAACAGAAATATCTCATTCCTGGATCCTGCCGGCGGGAAAGGAAAAGTGTTCTCGACAGTGGTGTCGACTGGTATGTCGGGGAGGTATCCAGGACTCGTGTTCGCCTCCGATCCCCGCGGTGGTAGCGGTTCCCGCTCCGGCCTCGACCTGAAGCACGGCGAACTCATCCGCCGCGCGCTGGACGAAGGACGCCGCCCTGCACCCAGCGACGTGGCCGCCTTCAATCAAGGTTCGGCGCCCAATACCTACGGGATATTTCAAGAAAGCGGACGCATGGGCCAGTTCTTCAAGGATCCTGCAAACGTGGCATACACCGTCCTGGCAGGATCCCCAGGCTAGGGTCAGGCGCGCATTTGCCGACGCATTTTCTGACAGCTGAGCAGCGGCGGGCAGCGCACAACGGGTCGCATGTTCAGATGGTGTGGCCGACCATTACCGGTTCGGCGACCAGCGTGATTCCGAACACATCGTGGACTCCGTCGCGGATCTCACGGGCCAGCGCAGTGATATCGGCGGCGGTGGCGGTGCCTCGGTTGGTGATAGCGAGCGTGTGCTTGGTCGACAACGCGGCGGGGCCGGGCATGGCATAACTCTTGCCGAAACCGGCCTTGTCGATCAGCCAGGCGGCTGCCGTCTTGATGCCCTCATCGGCGGTGAACCTCGGCGGGGTCGGACCATCCGGGCCGAGAACCTGCGCAGCGCGGTGCTCGAATGTATCGAACGCCCGCGCACTGAGGATCGGGTTGGTAAAAAATGATCCGCACGACCAGGTGTCATGGTCGGCCTCGTCCAGCACCATTCCCCGCCGTGCCCGTTGCGCAAGCACCGCGGTACGGGCTTCGTCCAGCAAAACCCGGTCCCCCACCTGCACCCCCAGCTCGGTCGCCAGATCGGCGTAGGCAATCGGCTGGGACCGGTCGGCCGGACGCAGCTGGAAGAGCACATCGAGTACGACGTACCGATCGGTGTCCTTGAACATCGAGTGCCGGTAAGAAAACCGGGCGTCGGCGTTGGCGATGGTGCGCACACATTCCTCACGCCGATCCCAGACCCGTACCGAGGCAATCGTCTGGGAAACGTCCTGGCCGTAAGCGCCGACGTTCTGCACCGGGGTCGCCCCGGTGAGGCCCGGGATTCCGGACAGGGCCTCAATTCCGGACCAACCCTGTCTGCAGGCATAGGCCACGAAGTCATCCCAGGATTCACCGGCCGCGACCCGCACGAACACCCCGCCGCATGCGTCATTCGATTCGACCGTGATTCCGGTCGTCGCGATGCGCAGGACGCTGCCCGCAAAACCCTCGTCCGCTATCACCAGGTTGGAGCCACCGGAGAACACGAGCAACGGTTCGTCCGCATCGTCACATTCACGGACCGTATCGACGATCTCGTCGATGCTCTCGGCGATCACGAGTCTGCGTGCCGGTCCGCCGACGCGCATCGTGGTCAACGCAGCCAGCGGGATGTCCTGCAGTTCCTTCACACGCAATCCTTCTCGAGGGCTTCCTCGCGCCGCTTCCTGCACGCCGGTTCCTGCATGTCGCGCGGGTCAGGCAAACGAGACGGTTGCGAGCGCGCGGGTCAGGACCTTCGCCCCACCGCACGTCACCATCAGCTCGACGACAGCACTCACGGCGGCTTCATCCACCGACTTCACCGCCGCCTCGACCAGCAGGTCCGCGCCACTGTCGTGCGGGACCGGGACCGGAGCGCTGAACCGCACCGAGTAGTGCGTCACCCGCCCCGCGTCGCCAACCCAGTCAACGACCACCTGCACCGCGCTGCCCATCGTCAGCATGCCGTGCGCGATGACGTCGGGCAGCCCCACGGCCGTTGCGGACTGCTGGTCCCAGTGGATGGTGTTGAAGTCACCGCTGGCACCGGCATACCGGACAAGGGTGGCCCGGTCCAGATGAATGACCCGTGCGGGCAGCTGTGCCCCAACAGTTGGCAACTGCAGCCGTCCATCCTCGGTACTCATGCGCGCTCCCCTGCGTCGTCCTTGCCCTCGGTGTCCTTGCCGTCACTGCCTCGAACAACCAGCAACGAGGTAGCAGTCGTGGTGGGCTCGCCGTCAACCGTGGTGATGACCGTCTGCAACGTCACCATGGAGTGACCACCGGCCGAGCGCACCTTGGTCACGGTGGTCGCCGCGATGATCTCGTCGCCGGCGACCAGCGGCCGGTGATGGTCGAACTTCTGCTCACCATGCACGACGCGTGAGTAGTCGATCGCGGCTACGGGGTCCGCAACGACGGCGTACTCGGCGCGCTGGGCGATGCTGATGGCATACGTCGGCGGCGCGATCACGTCGGCGTAACCGCGCGCATGGGCAATCTGGGGATCGGTATGCACCGCGTCGGTCGCGCCGATCGCCATCGCGAACTCGGCGATCTTGGCGCGCGAGACGACGTAGGGCGCGATACTCGGATAGGTCTTGCCCTGCACCGCAGGATTCACAGCCATGAGACGCGAGCGTAATCGAACCGGTGCCGGCGCACGTCCTCCTACCGATGTCAGCATCGCCTGCGCTGCAGCGGCAGCCCCTGATGGCGGCCTGGATCAGGACGTCAGGCGGTCAGTTTGGCGTAGACGACGGTGTTGTTGCGGAGATGACCTGTCTGGGCATCGAACGTGCCCCCACAGGTGACCAGACGTAGTTCGGGGCCGGTCGTGTTGGCGTAGACGGTGTTGGTCGGGAAGCTGGTCTTGGGGTAGCTGGCCACCTTGTACACGGTGAAGACCAGCACCTTCCCGTTCTTGGTCGTGACGCGCACAGCAGCACCGACCTTGACTTGCGCCAACTTGTAGAACACCGCTGCACCGCGGGAGCTGGTGGAGTGCCCCACGATGACGGCTGGCCCATCCGCGCCGGGCACCGGCGACCCGGTGTACCACCCGGCATCATCGGCCAGTTTGTCGGTCGGTACGGCGATCTCCCCGGCAGTCGTGGTGCCCAACCGCAGCAGGGGTGACCCCTCGGTGATGCTGGGGATGTCGACCTTCGTCGGCGGCGACGGGGCCACTGCCGGTGTCGTCGTGGAGCTGGTGGGAGCCGGTGTTGAGTTCGGCGTGCCGCCTTTGCTCGTGTCGGGCACTGTCGAAGCACTGGTGGCCGTCGAGGTAGGCAACGCAATGGGCCCGTTGTGCGGGGGCCTGTGCAGGCCCCACACGATCGCGACGGCTCCGGCAAGAACCAGACATGCGCACAAAAGCCCGATACCGATACTGCGACTACGTAGACGTCTCTGCTCATTCATGGGGAAGCTCCTACCCGTGGATCAGTTGTCGGTGTGCTGACGGCGATGCAGCAGGATTAGTGCGCCGACGGCGGCTGCCGCGGTACCGACGGACACCGCGCCGACTGCCGGGTCAGTGGCCTGCTCCGGCGGGTTCGGTCCAGATGTGTCCTGGGCGCATCGTCGTAGGGGCTGTCCTCCGCACAGTGGTCAACCGGATGCCCACACGGCACTGCCCTGGTCGCGATCAGCGCGAGGGTTTTCCTGGTGGACATCGGGCACCCTTCCACGAAGCCCGATCGATGCCGAGATGGCAATCGCGTCATCGGATCTTCGCTGTGACGTGCAGTGGCGATGCACTGATGTCACGCATCCGGGATTCTGCCCGGTGTTCTGCGTCTCACGGGGTATTCGCAGCCACCGCCCCGGTGGATGGGACGGCCCGGATCCAGCGCCCGAGGTATTTGATGGACGCGAACTCGCCGTCAGCTGCCCTGGACCACAGATGGTCATGGCAGTAACGCCCGAGGGGTTTCGGCGACGCGGTGACGGCAGGGGTCCCAGACTGGTCGTGAAGTGCAGCCGGATGGTGTGACACGGTGCGCACGTGGAGATCCACCATCTGCTCGTGATCGACCCGGCCGGTGCTCACGAATGCATCGCCCTGCCGGGCCCGGTGATGGACCCCACCTGTTTCGCCGAGCTCGTCGCAGTCCTCGGCCCCGGGCGCAACGCCGACCCGGCTGGTCCGCCGCTGCGAGCGCCCGGTCACGTGGTGCATCGGGTGCGCGGCCGGGTGGCGGGCCCTTCGTCCACGATTCCTGAAGAGCTGACGCGGGTGGTGTCGACTGCGCTCCAGCAGGAGCACGGTGGGCCCATCCCGGCCGCACGCGCCCCGTGGTGTCGTCAGGGGTGGTCGCAGCAGACCGCAGCATGGCTCGAGGAGGTCCTCGCGCAGCGTGGAGCGCACCGCACGGGAGAGTCGACGGTCGTGAAGTCGTGGGGTCTTTCACACGTGGAGCAGATCCCCACCAGCGAGGGCGTCCGCTACCTCAAGGCCTCATCCGCTCTGTTCGCCCATGAGCCGGCCATCGCCGCGTGGCTCGCCGATCTCGCTCCGGGCCTGGTGCCTGGCGTACTGGCGCTCGATGAGGCGCGGTCCTGCCTGCTCATGCAGGCCCTGCCTCCCGCACAACCGGCGCTGACGCCAGAGCAGAAGCGAATAGCGACCTGTACTGCCATGGCGCGCCTGCAGGTGGCCGTCGCGGGGAGGAACGACGAGCTGCGCGCCACCGGTGCACCAGAGCGCGGACTGACCGGTACCGGGCTCGAGCTCAGCGACATGCTGAGCACCGGTATCCCCGCCGAACAGCTGGAAGGCAGGCGCCACCGGGAGCTGAAAGACGGCCTGGACCGGGCTCTCGGTCTGCTCGATGAGCTGGCGGCGTGCGGGCTGCCCGACGTACTGGTGCACGGCGATCTGTACCCCGCCAACGTGGTGGTCAGCGTCGACGGAGCGGTGGTGTTCGACTGGTCGGATGCCTGCCTCGGGCACCCGATGCTCGACCTGGCGCACCTGTGCGCGCGCCAACCCCGCACAGTCCGCCCTGCGCGGTCCGAACTGGACTGGGATGCACCCTGGGTGCAGGCCTACCTGAAGCCGTGGCGCGTGGGTTACCCGGAGTCCGTCCTGCGCCGGGCTCTACAACTCGCAGATGTGGCGGACTTCGCATTTCAGGCCGTCACCTACCAGCGGATCCAGACCTCACTGGAGCCCGATGCGCGTCAGAACTCCGGCGGTGCCACGATGCGGGCCCTGGGCGCCTTGGTGGACAACCTCCCGGTCCCGCGCGCTCCGTGAGCGACCAACATGTTGTCGTACTCGCAGCTCGGGGCCACTACGCGATCGTCAGGAGTCGAAGTGGCCAGTTTCGACATCGGCAACTAATTCGGCGATCCGGGCTGTGGGGTCCGTCGCTGCAGCTAGCGGCTCCCGGTGAACCACTCGGATCAGTCCGCCGATACGTCCTGCTCGATAGCGCAGCACACCGACCTTCCAACCACCGCAGCGGCGCGGTAAGAGGAGGGTCGACGACTTCGTCGTGAGCCACACCACGAAGCCCCCTCGAACGAGGGGCTCCGTGGTGT
>JALYUK010000043.1 GCA_030853805.1 Actinomycetota bacterium
GGTTGGCGCTGGCCCCCGAATGGGCCTGCACATTCGCATGCTCGGCGTCGAACAGCGTCTTGCACCGCTCGATGGCGAGGGTCTCGGCCTTGTCGACCTCGGAGCACCCGCCGTAGTAGCGACGACCGGGGTAGCCCTCGGCGTACTTGTTGGACAACGTCGAACCCAGCGCCGTCAAGACCGCGGGGCTGGACATGTTCTCGCTCGCGATGAGCTGAAGTCCGGTGCGCAACCGATCCAACTCGGACAGCAGGACGTCGGATATCTCCGGGTCGAACTGCGCAAGCGCGTTGAAGTCGGAACCGTAGAACGGTGTGGAGGAGTCGGTCATCGGGTCACCTTAGGAATCGGAGGAGGTGGTGGAGGTGGTGTCGGGCTCGCCCTTGGACAGGTTGACCGGCTCGGGCGCTGCGTGCGTGGCCGACTCCGGCTGCACCTTGGAGAGGTCAACCGCGCCGTCGTCGGGTTCGTGGGCCGCGTCGGGTTCGCCGTAACCCTCGAACTGTTCGATGGCAGCTACTTCGATCAATTCGACACCGGCCAGCACCTCGCGCAGCGCCTGCGCCGACACCGCACCGACCCGCAGCAGCACTGGGTCCGGGGTTGTGCAGTCCAGGATCGTGGACGGTTCACGGCCCTCGCGTGTTCCACCGTCCAGGTAGACCTCGACCGCGGGACCGAGCGCGAACCCGGCTTCAGTGATGGTGGTCGCAGTCGGTTTGCCGGTGCGGTTGGCCGAACTGACGGCCATCGGACCGACTCGTGAGAGCAGCTCCAGCGCGATGTCATCGTCAGGCATCCGCAAACCCACGGTGCCGTTGCTGTCGCCCAGATCCCACGCGAGAGAGGGCTGCGCACGGAAGATCAGTGTCAGTCCGCCCGGCCAGAACGCCTCCATCAGCCGACGGGCATAGGAAGGTACCGCCGTCGCCAGCCCGTCCACTGTGGTGAGCGCCGGGATCAGCACGGGTGGCGGCATATCGCGACCTCGACCCTTGGCATCCAGCAGTTTCTGCACGGCTGAGGGGTTGAAGGCGTCGACACCGATGCCGTAGACGGTGTCGGTCGGCAACACGACGCAATCACCGCTATCGGTGGCATCTTTTGCGGCGGAGACACCCTCCTCGCGGGTCTGCGGTGACGCGCAGTCGAAGACAGGGCTCAACGAGGCTCTCCTGCGATGTTGATGGGGATTAGGGAGTGGACCTTCAGGTTAATGGGCGCGGGCGGGTTCGCCGTACGCCTGCCAGACCCCGTCATCCATCGCGGCCTCCAACACCGAACGGTGACCGGACGGATCGATGCCTGCAGCTGCCAACCAGTCGCGGTCGTAATAGGTGGCTGCGTAACGTTCTCCGCCGTCGCACAGCAGCGTCACGATGCTGCCGTCCACGCCGGCCGCTCGCATCCGACAGGCCAACTCAAGGACGCCGCTCAGGTTGGTGCCGGTCGAACCGCCCGCGAACAGGCCGGTGCGCTCGTGCAGCAGGTGCATGGCAGCGATAGAAGCAGCATCCGGGACCTGGATCATCGCATCGACGATCTCGGGTTGGAATGAGGGCTCGACCCGCGGTCGACCGATTCCCTCGATCCGCGAACCCCTACCGGTCGTATGGGTACGGTCGCCGCTGGCCCAACCGCCGTGGAAAGCCGACCCTTCGGGGTCGACCACGCACAATTTCGTCGAAAGACCCTGGTAGCGCAGGTATCGGCCGATCGTCGCGCTCGTACCACCGGTGCCTGCACCGACCACGATCCAGGAGGGCTCCGGGTGCCGCTCCAACCGCATCTGGGAGAAGATCGACTCGGCAATGTTGTTGTTGCCCCGCCAGTCCGTGGCCCGCTCGGCGTAGGTGAACTGGTCCAGGTAGTGCCCGCCGCTGTCGCGCGCGATCTGCTCGGCTGCGGCGTAGACAGCGCCCGCGTCGTCGACGAAGTGACAGCGACCGCCATAGCGCTGGATCAACGCGATCTTCTCCACGCTGGTGGTGCGGGGCATCACCGCGACGAACTTCAACCCGAGCAACTGCGCGAAGTACGCCTCGCTGACCGCCGTCGAACCGCTGGACGCCTCGACGACCGTGGTGGTCTCTGCGATCCAGCCGTTGCACAACGCGTAGAGGAACAGGCTGCGCGCGAGTCGGTGTTTCAGGCTCCCCGTCGGGTGGGTGGACTCGTCTTTGAGATAGATGTCGATGCCGTCGAAACCCGCCAGCCGCAACGGGATCAGATGCGTATCAGCAGATCGATTGGCATCAGCAGTGACCTTACGCACGGCATCGGCCACCCATGCGCGGTGTGACGGGCATCCGTGGTCGTGCTCGCTGGTCGCCATGAGGGGTGATCCTAGTTATCGGCGGCAATCGCGGCGTCGGGTAACTGCCGCTCGGCGTCGTGCAACGTGCCTACCCGGACGAAACCGAACTGCTCGTTCAGTCGTTGCATCGGCGCATTCTGCTGCGCCGTGTAGGTCTGCACGTACTCCATCCGGGACACCAGATCGTTCGGCAGCTCGGCGAGTCGGCGCAGGTTGGCCGATTTGAGTGCGTTGCCGATGCCGCGACCTCGTGCGGCGCGCTCGACCAGGGTGGATTCCTGCACCACCAGCGCCGGGTCGTGAACGTCGACCATCAGTTCGGTATAGCCACAGGGAGCACCGTGCAGCGACGCCATGGTGCGTACCAGGAGCCAGCCACGGGCAGCAGATCGTTGCTCACCCTCTCGCATCCGGGCGATATCGACCGTCGTATTGCTGCGAGTCAGGCCGCCGATGGGGACATCCTCCTCCATCTGCTGCTCCAGCGCAGACCAGGCGATCTCGTGCTCACCCGGGCACGCACCGACCCAGGACGACAGCACGAGTCCGGGGCAGGAAGCTGCGCGCTCACCACGGCCGTCCCACGGCAGCTCCAGCAGGAGCCGGTCTTCGACATTGCCCACCGTGAATCCTGCTCGGGCCAGGAACAGGCCCGACCTCGTTGATTCCAGCGCCTGTCCGACCGGCACGGACACCTCCGTCTGCAGCGTCGTATGCCCGTGACCCACCGCGAAACCCACTGCGTACGAAGCCAGCTCACGCCCCACGCCATTGCCCTGGTGGTCACGGGCCACACCGAGCTCGATCTGCACCGGTTCCGCCGGGTGGTCCACCTGCCCAGCGATTTCGAGAGCACCAACGCACCACCCGTCGCGCATTGCAGCGAACAGGTAACGACTGCGGCGCGAGTGCGGGATGGTCACAGAGTGCTGCAACTGGGGCAACGACTCCCACCACATCGCGTCGTGACCGTCGGTGTACGCCGCCCTCATGACCGAGTGCCATTGATGCAGCAGCGCCGAGGTCGGCGGCACATGAACTATCTCCAGGGCGTTCACGCCCTCAGTGTGGGGACCGGCGAACGCAACGACAACCGAGTTGTCAGCAATTGAATTCATCGTCATGCCGCGTGGGATGGGCGACGTGCTCGATTGGGCATTCGGCCCGGTGTCGGGTCCCAGGTAACGCCGGTCGCGGCGACGTCAGCAAGGAGAAGGTCGCGGTGCACGATCGTGTGGTGGCGCGCACACAACAGCGCCGCGTTCGACATCGTGGTCACCCCACCGGCCCACCACGGAATGACGTGATGCACATCGCACCAGTCCGGCGGCCGACCACACCCGGGGAAGGTGCACCCCTGATCCCGGAGGATGACCGCCGTCCGTAATCCACCGGTAAACAAACGCCTGGTCCGACCTACGTCCAACGGTTCAGAATCTCCGCCCAGAACCACCGGGAGAATGTCCGCGTCGCAGGCCAGCCGTCGCGCCGTACCCGCATCGATCAGGTCCCCACTGATGCTCTGCCCCAGGCCGGGAAGCTGACCGGTCTCAGCGAGTTCCCCGATCAACGTTTGGTAATCCACCGTTACGACAACTTTCGCGGACCCGGCCATGCTCCCCGTGGTGTGGCTACGGTCTGCATCCACCACCCGCGCGGCAACACCCACCAGCTCAACCAGCGCATCCGCCCGACGCTTACCCGGCGTTCGCGGATCACGTTCCACCACAACCGGGGCGGTGGACGTCAGATCAGTACACGTCGCGGGCTTAGGGGCGGACAACGCGCCGATCGCGTGTTTTACCATGGCCGTGTGCCCCGCTGACAGATCCGCAGTCAACCGGGTCAACCCGTTCGGTAGACCGGCCCACGACAACGACTCACACCCCTGCGCCCGCCCCTCCTCCACCACGAGCACATCAGCAGCGAACCGGCCGATGACCCGCGCCGACAGATCCCGCAACGCCTGCGTGTCCGTACGCGAGGCCGCCAAGAACCAACCCAACACCTCATCGCGATCAGCACCAGGAACCACGCACAACACCCCCGGCGCCTCCCGCACCGCCACCCGCGCACAGGAAACCGTGACCACCCCCGCGCACAACGCGTCAGCAACCACCCGATTTTTTGTATCCGCGCACTCCCCGGCCGCAGCACCCACCCGCCGCACCACCACGGGATCCGACACCATCAGACCCGCCTGCTCACTGACCCGAGCAGCAACCCACCCCGCCGGGTCAGCCGCAGTCGACGACGCGACCACGCCCCTGGACACCGCCTCGACCGTGCCCACCAGCGCCAATGACTCAGCCCGCGCCGACAACCCCACCATCGCCGCCACGAAATCCCCCAGATCGGCCTCACCCAGCTGGAACAACGCCCCGGGCCAGCCCCGCAGATCAAGAATCAACTCCCCTAGTCGCTCCATCAACCCTGCCCCAACCCCCGGACCCGCCGGGACCACCGATGGCGAAGTGGGCAACGGTCCGACCGGCATCGCCGAGCCTCGCGGAACCCCCATCCCACTCACCTCCAACCCGTGCCCGTTGATCTACTCTTGCGTCCTTTCATCATACAAGCGTTCGATTCATTGAGCAAGGGTTGTCAGTGCTAATTTCGTTGTGCCACAGTCGTATT
>JALYUK010000066.1 GCA_030853805.1 Actinomycetota bacterium
GACAGTCCCATCGCCGACTCGACGTGGTCCCACGGGTCCAGATGACTGCCGGTGAACCACGGGATCGCGCCATTGGCCGACTGCTGAGATGCGATGAATCGACCTGTGTGAGCTATCTGTTCAGCACTCAGCATGCCGGGTACCGCGAGCGGCTGCCCCGTCATACCGGCTTACGCAGATAGACCACGAAGCTCTTGCCGAGCACCGGGTTCAGCGCCCGTTCCGCGAGCCGGGTCACCTTCGGCGCCGACATCATGTCCCAGACGAGCATCCGGTGGTAGCTACGGGTAAGCACGTTCTCATTCTCGGTGCCAGACGCGCATTTGATCCACCAGTAGGGCGAATGCAGCGCGTGCGCGTGGTGCTGGCCGATCGGTTCCAGGCCGGCCGCAGTCAGCCTGGCCACCAGGTCAGAAGCCCTGAAGATCCGCACGTGGCCGCCTTCGACCTCGTGGTACTCATCGGAGAGCTTCCAACAGATCTGCTCGGGCCAGTTACGCGGTACGGTCACCGCGACCAGCCCACCGGGTTTCGTGATGCGGACGATCTCAGCGATCGCCTCATCCACGTTCGGGATGTGCTCCAGGATCTCCGAAGCCAGTACCCGGTCGAAGGTACCGTCGGCGTAGGGCATCTCCGTCACATCGCCGTGTCGCACCTCAGCAGTGCCACCTTCGCCGCCCTCACCCTCCAGCTCCATCGCACCGAACATCGACTTCACGTCGGCGAGGTCGGACTCGGACAGGTCGAACGCCGTGACGTGCGCACCGCGCCGGTAGGCCTCGTAGGAGTGCCGGCCCTGACCGCAACCGACATCAATAAAACTCATCCCCGCCTGCACGTCGAACGCGTCGAACCTGATCGTGATCATGCTGCATTCTCCTTCGCCGCGCCTACCGCTGACGCCTCAGTCACCGCACGTCGATCGGCGACCACCCGCTCGTACACGCCCTCGGTCGCCTGCGCGACGGCCCGCCAGCTGTACGTCGAACACGCGCGCGCACGACCGGCCTCACCCATCATCGCGCGCCGGGCCGGGTCGGCCAGAACCTCGGTCAGCGCATGACCCAACGCCATGGCGTCTCCCGGCGGCACCAGCAACCCGGCATCGGTGGCGACCAGCTCCGGCAGCGCCCCTACGCGGGAGGCGACGATCGGCGTACCGCAGGCCATTGCCTCGACGGCAGGGAGTGAGAACCCCTCGTAGAGAGAGGGGATCGCGTGGACCTGCGCCGAGCCGATCAGCGCGGCGAGGTCTGCGGCGCTGAGGTCGTGCACGAACGCCACCTTGTCCAGCAGCCCCGCCTCAGCAAGGGCTTCGCCCGTGCGATCCGAGGCACGACCCACGACGTACAGCTCGCTCCACGCGCTCGCGGGCATCGCGGTGAGCGCCCGGATCAGCACGTCCAGCCCCTTCAGCGGCACATCTGCGCTGGCGATGGTGACGATCCGACCGGGCACCCGCGGCAGGGTCGGCGGCCGGTATGTCTGAATGTCGACACCGACGGGAACCACGCTCATCCGGTCCGGCGAGACTTTGAAGTCCTGCTCGATGTCTATCGCAGAGTTCTGCGAGACGGTCAGCAGGTGGGCGCTCCGCCGCGCGACACGCGCCTGCATCGAGACAAAGCCGTACCAGCGACGTTTGGTGAGCCGCTGCCATCCCTGCGCAGCCTCCAACTCCAAACGCCGGTCACGGCTGATCGGGTGGTGGATCGTGGTGAGCAGCGGCAGCCCGCACCGTTCCAGCCGCAGAATGCCCGGCGCGAGTGTCTGGTTGTCGTGCAGGATGTCGAATTCGTCGACCCGGTGCCGCAGCAGTCGTTCCAACCGGACGCCGAAGGTGCGCGGCTCGGGGAAGCCGCTCGTACACATCGTGAGGTACTCCAATACGTCCACATCGGAGTGCAATTCAGACCATTTCGGGTGGTGGAAGCGATCCGGGTGGCGGTAGAGGTCGAGGCTCTGCACGCGGGTCAGCCCGACGCCGGGATCCAGCTCCGGGTAGGGCGGCCCGCTGAACACCTGCACCTGGTGGCCGCGCGCTACGAGCTCCCGCGAGAGGTTGCGGACGTAGACGCCCTGCCCACCCGAGTGGGGTTTGGAGCGGTAGGACGACAGCGCAACGCGCACGTCACGCCACGCCGACGTGCAGATCGTCGTTCGGCGTCTGCACCGCGCCCGTAGCCACGAACGTCATGTCCTGCGTGATGTCAGCGCGTTTGATGTCGCGGTTGTCCCGCACGTAGTTCTGCCGCAGGAACCACGGCATCCGATCGCCCTGACGCGGGAAGTCCTTGATCGAGCGCTGCACATAGCCGGACTGCAGGTCGATGGCAGGTTTGCTACGCATCCTCTCGTGCGCGGTCGGGTAGCCGTACGCCGCGCCGGTCGCGTCAAGGTGGTTGACGAACCTGCAGAAGTACTGCGATGACAGGTCGGCGCGCAGCGTCCACGACGCGTTGGTGTATCCGATGCACATTGCCGCATTCGGGACACCTTCCAGCATCATCCCCCGGTAGATATAGCGGTTGCCCAACTGCACCGGCTCACCGTCGACGCGCAGTGTGGCGCCGCCGCCGGCGAGCATATTGAGGCCGGTCGCGGTGACGATGATGTCGGCCGGCAGCACCCGCCCGTCCGAGGTCCGCACACCCTCGGGTACGAAGCGGTCGATGGTGTCGGTGACGATCTCGGCCTGCTGCCTGCGCAGCGCCCTGAAGAGATCGCCGCCGGGCACGACACACAGCCGCTCATCCCACGGGTTGTAGCGCGGCATGAAGTGCTCGATCGCTACGCCGCTACCTTTCAGTTCGGCCTCGGTTCCCTTGCGCAGCAACATTTTTGCAGTTTTCGGCATCCGCCGGGCGAATTGGTAGAAACCCTGCGTCGCCAACACGTACTTCCATCGCACGATGTCGTGCGCACGTTGGCTGGGCAGTCGCTTGCGTAGTTTCGCGGCCGCGGTGTCTATCTCCGGTTGACTGACGACGTAGGACGGCGAGCGCTGCAGCATCGTGGGCCGTGCTCCGCGCTCGACGAGAGCGGGCACCAGCGTGACCGCGGTCGCCCCGGAGCCGATCACCACGACGTTCTTGCCATCGACGTCCAGGTCTTCGGGCCAGAACTGCGGATGTACGACCTGCCCGGTGAAGTCTTCGCGACCGGCGAACTCGGGCGTGTAACCCTGCGCGTAGTCGTAGTAACCGGAGCAGAGGTAGACAAAATTCGCCGTCACCGTCCGGTCGCCGGTCGGTGTGCCCACGGTCAGCGTCCAGCGCGCATCGGCGCTGGTCCAGTCGGCGGCCAGCAACTTGCTGTCGTAACTGATGCGCTGGTCGATGCCGTATTTCGCGGCCGTGGACTTCAGATAGCCCAGGATGTCGGCGGCATCGGCGATGGACTTGTCGCTGGTCCATGGCTCGAAGGGGAAGCCGAGTGTGTACATGTCCGAATCAGACCGCACGCCAGGATATTTGAACAGATCCCAGGTGCCGCCGAGATTGCTGCGTGCCTCCAGGATCGCGTAGTCCTTGTCCGGGCACATCGTCTGCAGCCGGTAGGCCGCGTCGATGCCGGACAGCCCTGCGCCGACGACGATGACGTCGTAGTGATCCGACAGATCATGCATAAAACCCTCCACCACAGCTGCTGATTACCCTCGAGTAACCCTAACCGATCCGCCCTTGTGCGAAGGGGTCCGCAATTCACGGCGTCCCCGCCGTGACCGGATGCGCGCAGCCACTCGAACGCCCGGCAGACTGATCCCATGCCATATGACCTCATCGTGGTGGGCGCCGGGCCCGCCGGTTCGAGTGCCGCCCATGCAGCTGCCACCGCTGGAGCCGACGTGCTGCTGCTGGACCGGGCCAAGTTCCCCCGCTACAAGACCTGCGGGGGCGGGCTCATCGGGCCGACGCTGGCCAACCTGCCGGCCGGTTTCCAGGTGCCCTCCCGCGCCGACATCCACCGCGCCACCGTGACCCTCGCCGGCGGGCGCTGGACAGACCGGCACAGCGACCGCCGACTGATCGCACTGGTCAACCGGGCCGAGTTCGACGCCGCGCTGGTGGACAGTGCGAAGAAGGCCGGTGCGCACGTGCAGCAGGGCGTCACGGTCACCGGTATCGAGCAGCCCTCCGGTCCCGACGCGCACAGCGACACCGGAACGGTCACCCTGACCACCTCCGAAGGGCCGCTGACCGCGAGCTACGTGATCGGCGCCGACGGATCCGCGAGTCGGATAGCCCGGCACGTCGGCGTCACCGCGGACACTGTCGACCTCGGCCTCGAGGTGGAACTGGAGACAGGAGCGCAGTCAGCTCGATGGGAATCACGGGTTCACCTCGACTGGGGCACCGATCCCGGCACCTACGGGTGGGTTTTCCCCAAAGGTGACACTTTGACAGTCGGCGTCATTCAGTCACGTGGCCACGCTGCTGCCACCCGCGCATACCTGGCGCGATTCATCCATGAGCTGGGGTTGTCGTCACTACGCGAGCTGCGGTCCTCCGGGCACCTCACCCGGACGCGCGCCGCGGGTTCCCCGTTGTCGCGGGGTCGGGTGCTGGTCGCCGGGGACGCCGCCGGACTGCTCGAGCCCTGGACCCGCGAAGGTATCTCCTACGCAGTACGGTCCGGCAAGCTCGCCGGGTCTGCGGTCGGCAGAAACATCAACGACCCGCTCCGTGTCCGGATGGCGTACGACCACGCGGTGGGCGTCGACCTGGTCCCGGAGATGGCTGCGGGGCGTCTCGCGCTGCGTGCCTTCGAACGGAGCCCGGCGATCATGCACCAAGTCGTTGCGCGTACCCGACGAGGCTGGGGTGAATTCGAACGGTTGACGAGCGGCGAGACCACTCTGGCGCGCGAGTTGGAACGTCGTCCGATCCGTTGGGGCCTGCAGGCAATCGCCCGCTGAACCCGCCGGCTCCCGCAGCGCTTTCGCGTTGTGGTCGCCAGCGACGCAAACGGCGCCTGGAAAGGGCTTTCAGCCCAATTCTGAGTCGCTGGCGACGCAAACGCGAGGAGCCTCGCGGCGCTCGCCGAGCAATGTCGTCACCGCGAATTCTGCGGCCAGCTGCTCGAACCGTCGCCCGTGCCGCAACATTGCATGCTTTCCGCCGGCCACCGTCACGAACCGGACGTCGGCGGCGGTCCGCGCCATGGTCGCCGCTACCGTCTGTGCGCTCGCGCGTTTGGCGATCCGGTCGCCGTCGCCGTGCACGAACAGGACCCGTCGGCCGGTCGCGTCCACTTCGTGCGCATCATCGGGGTAGACCCACGGCGCCAACGCCACCACGCTGCGGATCCCATCCGCACCCGCGGACAGCAACGCCGCCCGACCTCCGAGTGAGTGCCCGATCAGGCAGGTGGGCAGCTGACCGCCCAGGCGCTCGCGTACCTGATTCATCGCCCAGTCCACGTCATGCGTCGGGGTGTGCTCGGTGTCCCAGCCGCGGCGCGTGTTGAGGAGCCGGAACACTGCCAACCGCTCCCCCTCCGCACGGGCGACCCGGTGGGCGATCGGAATCATCCGCAGGACCGACAGCTGGTTCGGACTGACCGCCCGCTCACCCCGCCGACCTGCCCCGCCGTGCAGCACGATCACGACGCCGCTCACCTTCGATTGGTCGGCCGGCATGTCAACATCGATCAGATGCGGTTCCAATTGCACGAAATACCTTCCTCACGAACTCCCCAGTGGCAGGGAAACACCTCGACCGGCGTAGTTGTTCCTACGCCGGTCGGGGGTTTCTTATGCCACTCGGTGTTAGTGCACGACGGAGCTCGCCGGCAGCCAACCTTCGGGGCCGGCGGTGCCCGCTGCGTACTCCTCCAGCGGTACGTCGTTCCTGGCCCAGGCCGCCAGGACCGGGTCCACGACGCGCCAGCCCAGCTCGGCCACATCGTTCCGCAGCGACAGCAGCGGACTGCCGTCCAACGTCTCGCGCAGGACCTCGCCGTAGGCCGTCATCCGCCCGGCACCCAGCTCGGCGGTCAGCTCCTTGCGTTCCAACGACAACGGGTCGCCCTCGGCGTTCATCGTCAGCTCCAGGGACACGGCACCGGGTTTGAGTCTGATGATCAGCCGGTCCGGGGTGGCGTCACCACCGAAGCCCTCGGGCACATGCCCGACGGGCCGGAAGTAGCAGACGATCTCCTTGCGAGCCTCGCCCAGTGCCTTGCCGCTGCGCAAGGTGATGGGCACCCCGGCCCAACGGGAGGTGCGCACTTCCAGTTTGAGTTGAGCGAGGGTCTCGGTCATGTTCGACGGGTCGACACCGTCCTCGTCGACATAGGACGGGATCTTCTTCTCGTTCACGATGCCGGCGGTGTATCGAGCCCGCCTGCTCGACCGCTTCGGAGAGTTCTGCCACAAGTGTGTCGAGCGCAGTACCTGGGCCTTCAGGTCGGACAACTCCTGGGAGTTGATCTGAGCAATCGGCTCCATCGCGAAGATCGCCATCACCTGCAGGAGGTGGCTCTGCAGCATGTCGCGCAACGCACCGGCCGTGTCGTAGTAACCGGCCCGGCCCTCCAGGGCCAGCGCCTCGTCGTAGAGGATCTCGACCCGCTCGATGTGGTGGTGGTTCCAGATGGGCTCCATGATGCGGTTCGCGAAGCGCAGACCGATGAGGTTCAGCACGGTGGCGGTGCCCATGAAGTGGTCGATACGGAAGATCTGGTGCTCGGGCACGACCCGTTGCAGTTGCAGGTTCAATTCGTGAGCGCTCTTCTCGTCCTCCCCGAACGGCTTCTCCAGTGCCAGGCGCAGATCGGCCGGCGTGTCCAACGTCTCCAACAAGGCGCAAATCTTGATCGTGACGGCCGGCGGAAGTGCGAAGTAGATGACGACCGGGCCACCTGAGCACTGCTCGAGCACCCATTTGAGGTGGTCACCCGTCGTCGCGTCGGCGGTCAGCCAGCGGGCGTGTTTGACGATCTCCTCGGTCCGCTTCTTGGTGACGTCGGTCTCCTGGAACGCCTCGCGAATGCGTTTTTGCCACTCTTTGTCATTCAGTCCCGAGCGTCCGACGCCGAACAACTCGACACGGCGGTCGGGTTCGATGTGCAGCAGGCTGCCCAGCCCCGGCAGCAGCAGCCGACGGGTCAGATCACCGCTCGCACCGAGGATGAGCAGAGTGACAGGACCGTCCGAATTCGCCATATGTGCAGCATTACATGCCGCCCTGACTATCAAGGCATGAAAGACCGGTCAGGAGACGGCGTCAGTGACCATCTCATGCACCGGTTCGGCGCGCGCGGTCACCGCTGCGATGACCTCGCACACCAGCTCCGGGTGGTCGACCATCGGCACATGCCCGCAGTCCGGCAACGGCACGTGCGTGGCATCCGGCAGCGCAACGGCCGCGCGGCGAGCCTGGCTGGGCAGCAGCAGTCGATCGTGTTCGCCCCAGGCAATGGTGGTCGCCACCACAGGGACCTGCTTGTAGGACAACAGAATTCCTCTGCCGAAACATGGCCAGAAACCTTTCGAGCGGCGCAGATTGATCGAGTCGCCGACCGCCTGCTGCGTCGAGAGATTCTCGGGGTGCATATAGAGCGAGCGCATCAGCAGTGAGCGCAGCGTGAGGTTGCCGCACACCTTTTCAACCAGGGCGCGCGGGGAGTGGGCGGAGACTTTGAGTAGCACCAGATTGGCCCCGAGCAGGGCCAGCTCCGGTTTGGACCAGAAGCCAGCCGGGGAGAACGCCGCGCAACTACGCACGCTACCTCGCGCCGCCAACTCCAGGGCGAGGACGCCGCCGAGCGAATTGCCTGCCACGTGCGGCCGTTTCAGCCCCAGGTCGGCGATCAGCTCTTCTACCTGCTCCGCGTAGCTGGTCATCGTGTAACTGCCGGGTTTGCTGGGCACCGGCGACAGCCCGTGGCCGGGCAGGTCGATCGCGATGACGTCGTAGTGCGGGGCCAGTAACTGCGGCACGCTGGCCCACGCCTCGCGGCGGTGTCCGATGCCGTGGATCAGGACGATCGGCTCGCCGGACCCGACACGTGAATAGGCAATGCTGCTGGGCACGGTTGCTCCTTGTGGCGGTTCGGTTGGCGACACTGTGGCGACTTTGTCGGGACTGATGGGGACGATCCATCGACCCTACCCCGGGGTAACTTGTCTCGGAATGGGTTTCACCGGCTCCGGACCTTCCGTAATCCGGCATCATGGGCGCTTCACATCGGGCGTACATCGTCCTCGGGCGACCGCGCCTGACGTCTGATCGACAGAAAGCAACCAGATCCGTGACCATCGGAATCCTGACCAGTGGCGGCGACTGCCCCGGCCTCAATGCGGTGATCCGTGGGGCCGTCATCAAAGGCGACCGGATCTACCAGGAGCAGTTCCTCGGGGTTCGCGACGGTTGGCGGGGACTGATGGAGGACGACATCATCACCTTGCCCCGCCATGACGTACGCGGACTGGCCAAGCAGGGCGGCACGATCCTGGGTACCTCTCGGACCAATCCGTTCGAGCACGGCGGTTCCGAGCGCGTCAAAGAGGTGATGGCCCGGCATTCGATGGACGCGCTCATTGCCATCGGCGGTGAGGGCACGCTCACCGCCGCGCGGCGACTCTCCGACGACGGCGTACCCGTGGTCGGGGTGCCCAAGACAATCGACAACGACCTGTCGGCGACCGACTACACCTTCGGATTCGACACAGCAGTAGCGATTGCCACCGAGTCGATCGACCGGCTGCGCACCACTGCCGAGTCGCACCACCGCTGCATGGTGGTGGAGGTCATGGGGCGGCACGTGGGGTGGATCGCGCTGCACGCGGGCCTGGCGTCCGGAGCTCACGCGGTGCTGGTTCCGGAGTTCCCGGTGACGTTGGAGCAGATCTGCGGATGGGTGCGCAGCGCCCGGGACCGCGGTCGCGCCCCGGTGGTCGTGGTGGCTGAGGGCTTCATCCCAGCGGGGGAAGAGCAGGCGACCGCCCCACGCGGACTCGATGCGTTCGGTCGACCGCGGCTGGGCGGCATCGGCGAGACGCTCGCTCCGATGATCGAGGACCAGACCGGTATCGAGACCCGCACCGCGCGCCTGGGTCACCTGCAGCGTGGCGGCGTACCCACCGCCTACGACCGGGTGCTTGCGACCCGCTTCGGTACGGCAGCCATCGACGCGGTCATCCAGAAACGCTGGGGCTCGATGGTGTCGCTGTCCGGGGAATCCATCGTCAACGTCGACCTGCACGCTGCAACAACCGTTTTGAAGACGGTGCCACGAGCCCGATGGGACGAGGCGGCGATCCTTTTCGGTTGATTCCAGCGGGTCTCGCGATCAGCAGCGCCGATTTCTCCCGTTCGAGAGGCAGCAGAGCCTCCATTGCCTGCGTTGGGCCTGCGGCCGGTAAAACTCTTGTCAGTATCCGAGCCTGCTCATTGCGATGACGCCTGCCCGGCAGGACAGTGAATCCGTTCGGCTCCTTCGGGTCACACCCCGACCCGAGAGCCCCTTCCGGAAGGTCACTCCATTGAAGAAGGCACTCACCTTGGTCGGCGCTGTCGCGCTTGCCGTAGGCACCGCCAGCAGCGTGCTCCCCGCATCTGCAGCAACTCACAACTCCACCCGTAAAGTCGTGGCCAATGCGGTCACGCAACCGGGCGTTCTGGTCGGCGCGCCCAGCGCCAGCGCTGCGACCTCCTTCATGGTGACGCTGCGGCCCCGCGACGCGGCCGGCATGCAGGCCTTCGCCGAGGCAGTGTCCAACCCCAGCGGCGCGTCCTACCGCAAATTCCTGACCCCGGCGCAGTTCACCGGCCGCTTCGCAGCCAGCACGAAGGACGTCGCCCAGGTCAAGGCATGGCTGAGCAGCCAGGGCCTGACCCCGGGAAAGGTCTCGCCGACGCGCAGCTACATCGAGGTGCGCGGCTCGACTGCCGCAATCCAGAAGGCTTTCGCCACCACGATCCACTCCTACCGCTCCGGCGCGCGTCAATTCACCGCGCCCGCGACCGCGTTGACCGTTCCTGCGAGCATCGGCAACCTCGTTGCGGGTGTCGTCGGGCTGGACCACTCCCGCGTACTGCACACCACAAACGTGCGCACGGATGAGGTGCGTGCCAAGAACACCACGAGCATGAAGGCACTTGGTCTCACGTCGTCGCGAAAAGCGGCCACCTCGGCCGTCAGTGACGCCTGCTCGCAGTATTACGGGCAGTACACGTTGCCCTACATCGTCAAGGCCAAAGCACCACTGGCCAAGAAACTGCCCGGCGCGATGTGTGGCTACACCCCGCAGCAGATGCGTGCGGCCCGTGGCATCGACGCGACGCAGAAGACTGGTAAGGGCATGAAGGTCGGCATCACGCTCTGGTGCAACGACCCGCGGATCTTCAACGACACCAATACGTGGGCCAAGGATCTGGGCTTCGCGAAGCTGAAGGCCAGCCAGTACCAGGTGCTCCCACCGGCCGGCGGGTACGACCCCCAGTACTGCGACAACAAGGACTCCGGCGGCGTCAACGCCGAACAGGCCCTCGACGTCCAGTCGATCCACGGCGCGGCCCCCGACGCCAAGATCGTCTACTCCTCGGCGTCCGCGCCGACCGATGCCGGATTGATCACGGCCCTGCACGCACTGGTCGACGGCAACAAGGTCGACGTCATCACCAACTCATGGGGTGGCGGCGAGACCGACGACGCCGCAACCAACGACGCGTACAGCGCCGTCTTCATCCAGGCCGCGGCGCAAGGTATCCCGGTGCTCTTCTCATCCGGTGACTCCGGCGACAACAGCAAAGGCAATCAGAAGAAGACCCCGCCCTCCCCGGACTACCCCGCAGCCAACCCCTGGGTCACCGCAGTCGGCGGCACCTCGCTCGGCACCACCAACGTGTCCGGCTCCAAGGTCGGCTGGGAGCAGGCCTGGAACACTGACCGCAGCGTCCTGAACAAGGACACCTGGGGCTCGTGGACCTACCGGTACGGCGGCGGTGGCGGCGTCAGCAACTACCACCCGCAGCCCTACTACCAGAAGGGTGTCGTACCGACCCGCTTCGCCGGCGTCGACCCGCACCGGGCCTACCCCGACCTCGCAGGCGCGGCCGACCCGTACACCGGTTACCTGATCGGGTACCACGACGAAGAGGCCAACTCCGGCAACTTCGGACTGAGCAAGATCGGCGGCACGAGCTGGTCTTCACCCTGGACGGCCGGCACCATCGCGCTGGCCGGCAAACGGGTCGGCTTCCTGAACCCGCTGATCTACGCCAAAGGCCACGCCGGGCTGAAGGACATCGCCGGTAACCAACTGAAGTACGGCTTCGAGGTGAAGGCAACCTTCGTGAACAAGGCGGGCGTGCCCTTCACAGCGCTGACGACCGTGTCGGTGAACAGCCAGAACCTGCAGGATCAGAGCCTGACCTCCGACCGCGGGTACGACAACCTCACCGGATTCGGAGTGCCCACCTCAACCAGTGCGTTCCTCACGGCCTTGAGGAAGTAACCCAGCACCGATTGATCGACGTCAGGCGGGATCCCTCGGGGGGGTCCCGCCTGACTCATGTCCTGGCGCCGTTGCCGAGCGCCGCCCGCACAGTGACAAAGTGGGCCAATGAGCGACATCCTGCTGCTGCACTCCGCCCTCGGTCTGCGCCCGGCCGTGACGCAGTTCGCCGACCTGCTTCGCGCGGGTGGGCACACCGTGTATACGCCGGACTTCTACCACGGCATCGTCTTCGAAGACTCGGCGCAGGGATTGGCGCACCGGGACGAGGTAGGTGCCCGCGAGCTGTTCGCCAGAGTCCGAGTCGGCCTGAGCCAGGCGCCGGACAACGCTGTGCTTGCGGGCTTCTCCCTGGGTGCCGCGTTCGCGCAACGGTTGGCGGGGGACCGACCGAAGGCACGTGCTGTAGTCCTGATGCACTCGGTCGCGGCGCCGCGCGGGGGGTGGTCCGGCCAACCCGTACAGCTGCACCGCTATGAGGCGGACCCGTTCATCGACGAGGCGGACGTGCAGACGCTGGGCGCCGCGGTCCGGGCGTCCGGGGCATCGTTCCAGGACATCGTCGTGGCGGGGCGGGGCCACCTCTTCACCGATCTGGACAGTCCGGATGGTGACCGCCGTGCGCGGGATGCGTCGGCACAGCACATCCTCGAGCTGTTGGATCGTGCGCCGGTCTGATCGATCGTTGTACGTCCGGTAGGACAGTTCCCGGACGGCACGTCGAGTGTCGTTTCAGATCGGACCACCGGTGGAGGCCCATGCTCCGAGTGGCTCGCGGGGGTAGTCCTGCTGCCCGCTGGACTCCGCGGTGATCTCGAAGCCGCGTGCCTGGTAATTGGCGAGTGCATGCGGGCCGTCCAGATCGCAGGTGTGCAGCCACACCTCGGCGGTAGGGGGAAGGTCACATCGCCCACCCAGAGTCCAGGCCATTTCGATACCGTGGTTCAGCAGTACACCACCGAGACCACGCCCGATGGCGTGCTCCATCAGACCGAAGTAGACGACTTCGGTGCGACTTAACAGGGCGGCGCCGACTCCCCCGGCTCGGGCCACCGGCAGGACCTCGGGTTCGGATGCAGAGATAGGCACAGCGTCCAGCTGCACGTATCCGGCCGGTGCGCCGCCGACATACAGCACATGCGCCTCAGTGCCTGGCCGGGCCAGGTCCTGCGCCCATTGTTCACGTGTCCACGAGAGGCGATCGGTCCAACGCCACGGGCCGCCGACTGCTGCGTAGAGCCATCGGATGAACTCCGGTGTCGGTGTATCGATCCGGTCTATGCGTGCACCGTCCGGCAGAGCGCGGGGCGAGTTCTCCGGTCGTTGGGTCATTCGCAATGTCGTCGTCTTCACCTGCACGCTCTCGAGGCTACTGCGGTGCGTGCTCCGGAGCCCCGCTCCTTCGCCTGGTGCCGACGTCACGGTTTGCGGGAGATCAGATCTGCGGCCTTGGCGATGGCAGAGGACTTCCCGGTGGCAAGTTCCCGCTTGTCAGCCTGGTGGTATGCCACATAGAGACTGCGGACCCCTATCCAACGCAACGGCTCCGGTTCCCAGCGCTGCACGGTGCGGTTGACCCATGGCAGCCGGGTGCGCTCAGTCCTCTCGCCCGTGACGAGCTCGGCCAGGGTGCGCCCACCCAGCGAGGCCGCTGTCACTCCGTGACCGACGTACCCACCGCTGTACCCCAGGCCGGTGCCCGCGTCGTAGGACACCGTGGCCGACCAGTCCCGCGGCACGCCGAGCACCCCGGACCAGGCGTGCGCGATCGGCACGCCCCTGGTCGGTGGCAGCAGTCGATGCAGTGCGGTGGACAGTTGGCTGACTGTCGCTTCGTGGGTCGTGCCGTCGTTGTCGGTCTTGGAGCCGTAGCGGTAGGGAACGCCGCGTCCGCCGATCGCGATCCGGTCATCGGCGGTGCGCTGGGCGTAGATATAGGCGTGCGCCTCGTCGCCGAGCACCTCGGCGCCCTGCCACCCGATCTGCTCCCAGATGAGCGGGGGGATCGGGTCCGTGGCGATCATCGAAGAATTCATCGGCAACCAGGTGCGCCGTTCCCCCGGCAGACTGGCCGTGAATCCCTCGGTGCAGCGCAGCACGTGGTCGGCGCGCACGGTGCCACGGTCGGTGTTGACGACGTGCGGTTCGATCGATGTCACGCTGGTGTCTTCGAAGATCGAGACACCCAGCTGCTCGACAGCTTTCGCGAGACCCTGAATCAATTTGGCCGGGTGGATGCGGGCACAGTGCGGTGTCCACGTCGCAGCTCGAAGACCCGCAACCGCGATCCGCTGCCCGGCGGCAGCCGCGTCCAACCACTCTGCATCGGGGACCTCCCAGCCGATATCGGCGTCGTATCCCGCTCGCAACCGCGCTCGTTGGGCGTCGCTCGTGGCGACCGTCAGCTCGCCGCTCTTGACGATGTCCGCGTCGATCCCGTGCTCCGCGCACACGGCGATGACCTCATCGACCTGCCCACGCAGCTCGGCTTCGAAATCGATGACGCCCTGCCGCCCGGTGGGCCGCTTGGCCAGCACGGCCCGCGAGCCGGGCAACGCCGCAGTGAGCCACCCACCATTGCGCCCGGAGGCTCCGAAGCCCGCGAACTCCCGCTCGATGACAACGACCTCCAGAGTGGGCCGAAGTGTTTTGAGGTAGTAGGCGGCCCACAGTCCGGTGTATCCGGCGCCGACGATAGCGACGTCCACCTCCCGTGGCCCGGGCAGGACCGGCCGCGGCGCCGGAGCACCACCCAGGTCGGTCCACCAGTGCGACACCGAACCGTTGATCGTCATACGCCTCATCCTCGCAGTCCCGACACGCGGTGCACGGTCCGCTCAGAAACCAGGACCGGCAGGTCGTCCACCAAGGACCCAGCTCACATGGCCCAGGTGGTGGCCGAGACTCGGCGCCGGGCGCCGCGCCGGCCTGCGATGATCACCGCATGGCAGAACGCGTCGTGACGATACTGACGGACGACCTCGACGGCGGCCCCGGCGACGAAACCATCGTGTTCGGCCTGGACGGCGAGCACTACGAGATCGATGTGTCGAATGCCCACGCCAATGCGCTGCGCACCTCGCTGCAGCCCTGGTTGGCGGTTGCCCGACCGGCCGGAACCGCACCGCGCGCGGCTCCTCGTCAGGTGCAAGTAGCGGCCGATCCGCGTGCGGTGCGTGCGTGGGCCACGGCCCGAGGGATCACCTTTCCATCGAAAGGGCGCATCCCCCAGGACGTGGTCGATCAGTTCCACACGGCCGGTAACTGAACCGCACCGACCTGAATGACGTGGAGGACGCCGACTCAGAACTCCTCGTCGAAACCGACCTCACCGGACACGCCCACCTGGTAGGCCGACACGCGTCGCTCGAAGAAGTTCGACAGTTCCTGCACGTCCTGCAACTCCATGAAGGCGAACGGGTTGGCCGAGCCGTAGATCGGCTCGATCCCCAGCTGGGCCAGCCGCCGGTCCGCGACGTGTTCGAGGTAGCTGCGCATGTCGGTCGGTGACATCCCGGAGACACCCTGCTCCAGCAGGTCATCGGCGAACTGCACCTCGCACTCCACTGCCTCGGACAGCATGTCCCGTACCTGTTGAACCATCGCGTCGTCGAACAGGTCCGGCTCCTCAGCGCGAACGGTCTCGACGACGTCGTACGCGAACGCCATGTGCATCGACTCGTCACGGAATACCCAGTTCGTGCCGCTGGCCAGGCCGTTCAGCAGGCCGCGCGAGCGAAGGAAGTACACGTAAGCGAACGCGCCGTAGAAGAACAACCCCTCGATGCAGGCCGCGAAGCAGATGACGTTGAGCAGAAACTCGCGCCGGTCCTGCTGGGTCTTCAACTCCCGCATCTCGTAGATCGAGTCGATCCACTTGAAGCAGAAGTCCGCCTTGCGCTTGATCGACGGGATCTTGTCCACCGCATCGAACGCCTCGGCACGCTGCGCCTCGTCGGGCACGTAGGTGTCGAGCAGCGTCAGGTAGAACTGCACATGGACGGCCTCTTCATACAGCTGCCGCGAGAGGTAGAGCCTGCCCTCGGGGGAGTTCACGTGCTGGTAGAGGTTCAGCACCAGGTTGTTCGAAACGATCGTGTCACCGGTCGCGAAGAACGCCACCAACCGGCTGACCAGGTGCTGCTCGGCCGGTGAGAGCCTGGCCAGATCCTTCAGGTCCGAGTGCAGGTCGACCTCCTCGACGGTCCAGGTGTTCTTGATCGCGTCGCGGAACCGGTCGTAGAAGTGTGGGTAACGCATCGGGCGCAGTGTGAGGTCCATGCCCGGATCGAGCAGCGCCTTTCTGGCCTGCTGCGTCGGGGTGGGTGTCGTCTGGGTGGTGGTGTCGGTACTCGTGGTCATGATCGGTTCAGCTCCTTGCAGAAGTGGGAAAAGGGTGAAAGAGGTGATCACTGACAGGCGTCGCACGAGTCGGGGTTCTCCAACGAGCACGCGAGCGCCTCCTCGTCGGTGCTGGCCGGCACGCTCGGAGCAGCGGCGATCTTCGACTCGATCGCGACGGTCGCCTGCTGGATGCGGGTCGCCGGGCGTGAGCGCAAGTAGTAGGTCGTCTTCAACCCGGACTTCCAGGCGTGCAGATACATCGAGCTGAGCTTGCCGATGGTCGGCGACATCAGAAAGAGGTTCAGCGACTGACTCTGGTCGATGTATGCCGATCGAGCGGCCGCCATGTCGATCAGCGCCCGCTGCGGCAGCTCCCACGACGTGCGGTAGAGCTCGCGCACCTCTGCAGGCAGCGCTGTGATGCCCTGCACCGACCCGTCGGCCGCCTTGATCGCCGACCGGACCTGCACCGTCCAGAGGTCGCGGGCCTTCAGCTCCCGCACCAGCGCGGCATTGATCTGCAGGAACTCCCCCGACAGCGTCTCGCGCTTGAAGAGATTGGACACCTGCGGCTCGATGCACTCGTAACACCCGGCGATCGAGGCGATCGTCGCCGTCGGAGCGATGGCGATCAGCAGCGAGTTACGTAATCCGGTCTCCCTGATCTGCGCGCGGAGCGCGTCCCACCGCTGCGTCTGCGTCGGGGTGACGCCCCACAGGTCGGGCTGCAGATCGCCATCCGCGGCCCGTGTCGAGGCGAACGCCGGGTGCGCGCCGTGTTCCTGCGCCAGCTGCGCCGAGGTCTCGAGCGCAGTCAGGTAGATGTCCTCCGCGATGAGGGTCGACAGCTCCATCGCCATCGGCGAGTCAAACGGCAGTTTCAGCGCGAAGAACACGTCCTGCAGGCCCATCACGCCGAGGCCGATCGGGCGCCACTTCGGGTTGGAATTCGCGGCCTGTGCTGACGGGTAGTAATTGATGTCGATGACCCGGTCCAGGAACGGCACAGCAGTCCGCACGGTGCGCCGCAGCTTGGCCCAGTCGATGCCGTCGCCGAGCAGGTGCTGGGCGAGGTTGATCGACCCGAGGTTGCATACCGCGGTCTCGTCATCGGAGGAGACCTCGATGATCTCGGTGCACAGGTTGGACAGATGCACGACGTTCTTCGGGTCGGCGGTCTGGTTGGCCTTCGCGTTGGACGCGTCCTTGAAGGTGATCCAACCCTGACCGGTCTGCGCGAGGGAGCGCATCATCTTCGAGTAGAGGTCGCGTGCCTTGATCTGGCGCACGAACCGGCCATCGGTCTCAGCCTGCCGGTAGGCCGTATCGAAGGCGTCGCCCCAGAGGTCGGGTAGCTCCGGCACCTCGTGTGGGTCGATCAGCGACCACATCGCGTCGGCCTCGACGCGGCGCATGAACTCGTCGGGGATCCAGTTCGCAAGGTTGAGGTTATGGGTACGCCGGGCGTCCTCACCGGTGTTCTCGCGTAGCTCCAGGAACTCCTCGACATCCGGGTGCCACGGCTCCAGGTAGACGCAGGCGGCGCCCTTGCGCCGCCCACCCTGGTTGACGGCGGCGACCGAGCTGTCCAGCACCCGCAGCCAGGGAACGATGCCGTTGGATTGGCCGTTGGTGCCACGAATCAGCGCGCCACGACTACGGACTCGCGAGAAGGCAATGCCGATGCCGCCGGCGAATTTCGACAGTTGTGCGACCTGGGCGTAACGCTCGTAGATCGATCCGAGCTCATCGCGCGGGGAGTCGACCAGATAACAGGAGGACATCTGAGTGTGTCGGGTGCCGGAGTTGAAGAGCGT
>JALYUK010000136.1 GCA_030853805.1 Actinomycetota bacterium
ACAAGTTGCGAGTGGCGCACTCTGAGTGCGCCACTCGCAACGTTTGTCTGCCACTCGGCGGATCGGGGCACGCGAATTAGGGTGGCCTTATGAGTTCGAAGAACAAGCGCCCGCAGCACGTCCTGCACGTCGTCAGCAGCGAGCGTGTCAGCCCGCACATCATGCGGGTGCGTTTCGGCGGACCGGCAGTGGCTGCGATGGGGCGGCCCGATGCGACCGACAGCTACCTCAAACTGTTGTTCACCGATCCGGTGCACCGCCTCACCCCGCCGTACGACATCGACGCTCTGCCGGTGGAACAACGCCCGGTACGACGTACCTACACGATCCGCAGTTGGAATGACGACGCCACGATCAGCATGGATTTCGTCACCCACGGTGACCAGGGCATCGCCGCTCCCTGGGCCAAGCAGGCGCAGCCCGGTGACCTGTTGGCGGCAACCGGTCCGGGCAGCGGATACCGCCCGAGTGGTGCAGCGAACTGGTACCTGCTGGTCGGTGACGACTCCGCCCTCCCCGCGATCAGCGCTGCACTCGAGGCGCTGCCCGAAAACGCACGCGGCCACGTCGTCGTCGAGGTCGATTCCCCTGCCGACGAGCTGCTACTGACCTCACCCGCTGGTATGCACCAGCAGTGGCTGTACCGCCATGGCGCCACTCCGGGCGAGACATCGCTGTTACCGGACGCCGTCCGGGCCCTCGACTGGCCCGAGCAGGGCGCCGAGGTTTTCGCGCACGGCGAGCGCGGCTCGATGAAGGAGCTACGTAGGATCTTCCGCGACCTCGACGTACCGAAAGAGTCACTCAGCCTGTCGGGATACTGGGCGTTCGGCCGCAACGAGGACCGCTTCCAGGCCGAGAAGCGTGAACCCATCGGCCAGCTCGAGCCGCAGGACTGAGCGAAGATTCGACCCCGATTCGCCTGCTAAGGTCAGCCTCGGCGTCCGCTTACAGGACGCTACGTGAATTGTCAGGGGAAGCCGGTCAGATTCCGGCGCTGTCCCGCAGCCGTAGACGGCCCGCGATCATCAAAGACGCGATGTCGTAAGCCGGAATGCCTGCACTCGCGTCCATCACAGACTGTCGTGGACAGCAGTCTCTCGTGGTGCGTCCGAGTGGACGCGTGCCGCGCAGAAACGGCAAACTCCACCGGATTACGGAGTACTTCCTGATGAATAAAACCGCTCGCCGCACAGGTATCAGCGCCATCTCCGCCGCCGCGACCATCGCTGTCGTTGCGTCCTACACCGGTTTCGCCGGTCAGGCCTCTGCCGCCTCGACCACCGGTGATCCTGCCGCCGCTTCGTCGTGGCTGATCTCCCAGCAGGCTGCCGACGGTTCGATGCCGAGTCCCTACGGAGCCGGCTTCACCGACTGGGGATTGTCGATCAACGTGCTCTGGGCGATGAAGGCCGGGGGTGCGTCCAGCGCTGCCGTCAACAAGACCTGGGGCGCAATCTCCAGCAACCTCAAGGACTACGCAGGACCCGGTGACTACGGCATCAGTGCGGGCGCCTCGGCCAAAGCGCTCTTCGCCGCCGACGTCGTGAACGCCGACCCCACGAAGTTGGTGCAGAAGGACAAGAGCGTCATCAACATCCTGACTCAGACCAGCGATCTGGTGCTGACCTCCGGTGCCCAGAAGGGACGTCTGAAGGACCCCGTTGCCAATGGGGCCGACTACACCAACGCAATCACCCAGGCGCTCGGCGTGCTCGGTCTGGCAGGTGCGGGTCAGCGGGGACAGGCAGTCTCCAAACCGTTGGTGCAGAGCACCGTCGACTTCCTGGCCACCCAGCAGTGCTCGGACGGCTACTTCCGCCTCAGCTTCAACGACAACCTCAGTTGCGACGCGGCTGCCAAGACCAAGGCCGGTGCGCCCGCAGACCTGGACAGCACGTCGTATGCGTTGCAGGCATTGATGCTCGCGAAGCAGGACGGGTACATGGTGCCCGCCAACGCAATCACCGCGGGCGTCGGCTACCTGAGCAAGGTCCAGCGGGCGAACGGATCATTCGGGACGAACACCAACAGCACCGGTCTGGCTACTGCTGCGCTCGCAGGCGGAGGTGCAGCTGCTGCCGCGATGCGCGGGACTGGATATATTGCGGGCCTGCAGGCCGTCGGCTCCAAGGTCAAGGGCACCAAACTGGCCTCGAGTAATGGCGCGATCGCCTTCGATCAGAGTGGATATGACGCCGGTCTGAAGGACGGCATCACCTCGACGGCAGCCGACCAGTGGCGCCGAGCGACCGCAGACGCGCAGTTCGGTCTGGTACGAAAGCCCTTGGGCTCTCTGCTGAAGGATTCGGCACCGACGACCAGCCCGACCGGTCCGTCCTCGTCGACGTCCACTGCGACAAGCACGTCAACCGGCACCTCGACCTCGACCTCGACCTCGACCTCGACCTCGACGAGCACATCCACCGGCACTTCGACCGCACCGGGCGCGCCCAGCACATCGCCGACGGGTGGCCCGACGGACCCCACCGAGCCCCCCACTCCGACCGCTACCACCACCACCCTTCCGGTGACGGGCTGATGCTGACCCGCACTCGCAACAGCATTGCCGCGGTGGCCATTACGGTGGCCACCGCGGGCGGTGGTCTGATCACCGCCGCACCGGCGCAGGCGGCCACCAGCTATGACGGTTACTGCAAGGATGCGACCGGAACCACTGTTGTCGTCGATTTCCGTTCACTCGGGGGCGGTGTTGTAATCCGTTGCGCGACAGCGCCCCTCGGAGGTAGCGGGACCGGCCTGAACGCCTTGCAACGAGCCGGGATCCCGATCACCGGCACGCAGCGGTATGGCAACGCATTCATCTGTCGGCTCTACAACAAACCGTCGGCCTCGCAGAGTCTGGCAATTGCCGGCAACTCCAGCTACAAGGAACGCTGCCTCAACACCCCACCCACTGCCGCGCACTGGGCTTACTGGTCCGCCAACAACGGCGGTTCCTGGGTGTCCAGCTCGCTCGGAGTAGCGAGTCATACCGCGATCCGTGGCGGTTTCGAGGGCTGGTCGTTCACCCTCAACTCCGGTGATGCCGCACCACGGGTGAATCCCACCCGCCCCAGGCCCGCCGCCGCGCCGCAGCCGCCGGCGGCGTCCAACCCGCCGGCCACTTCGAAAACCACGCCGAAACCACAACCGAAGCCCACGACGTCGGGAACCGGCACGACGCCGTCCTCGTCGGCAACCGGTGGCAGCACGTCAGCCACCAGACCCGGTACTTCGCCAGCACCCGGTACGAAGAGCTCGACATCCACTGCCGGCGGGGCGAAGCCGTCCGCCAAGAAGCCATCGGCCTCCCAAAGCTCCAGCGCCTCGACGAATTCGAAATCAGCTGCTGGTTCCTCGTCCGCCAGTGGTACCCGCACAGGCGCGGGCGGTGTTCCGGTCGCCAACTCAGATCAGCTTGCGGCGCTGGCCAAAGAGCAACAGGCTTCGGGCTCCGCGATCAACCTGCCCACCGTGCTCGGTGTCGGTCTCCTTGCCGTACTGGCGCTCGCCGGAGGTGGCGTGCTGGTCTACCGCCGGTTCCGGTGAGCAGCCGTCCACGCTCGGTGCGCGCGCCTCGCGCGTCCCGCCTGCCCCGGACCGTCCACCCCATCGCCTGGTGGGTGTGGGCGATCGGGATGGCGACCGCGTCGACGTGGACGACCAACCCGTTGTTGTTACTGCTGCTCATCGCGGTGACGACAGCGGTGGTGCTGGCTCGTCGCGGTGATTCGCCGTGGTCCCGGTCCTTCCGTCTTTACGTGCGCCTCGGCATTCTGATCGTGGTGCTGCGGGTGATCTTCCGGATCATCTTCGGTGGCGGCGAGGGCAACGACGTCCTCTTCCATCTGCCGTCGATCCCGTTGCCGCAGTGGGCCGCCGGAATCCAGCTGTTCGGTGACGTCAGTGCCCAGTCCCTGCTCGGCGGCCTCTACGACGGTATGCGGTTGGCGACGATGGTGATCTGCCTGGGCGCAGCCAATGCCCTGGCCAATCCCAAACGCCTGCTGAAGTCGATGCCGACCGGCCTGTACGACGTGGGCACGGCGATAGTCGTGGCGGTCTCGGTCTTCCCCCAGCTCGCAGACAGTGTGCTGCGGGTACGCCGCGCGCAACGACTGCGCGGTGGACTGCCCAAACGACACGTCATACGCGCCCTGCTCATCCCGGTGCTCGCGGACGCGCTGGACCGCTCCCTGCTGCTGGCCGCCGCGATGGACTCGCGTGGCTACGGACGGACCGGTAAAAGTTCACGCCGGTCCGCAGCAGCGACGGGCGCGCTGACGATCCTGGGTCTGATCGGGGTGTGCGCCGCGGTCTACAACATCCTGGACAGCAACAGTCCGACGTTGCTGAAGTGGCCGGTGCTCCTACTCGGCCTGGTGCTGGCGGCCAGCGGATTGGTGGCTGCGTCCAGACGCAGCCGAACGAGTCGATACCGGCCCGACCCGTTCGATGCCGTGCCGATCCTGATCGCCGCGGGCGGGGTGGGCGTCGCCGCCGTCATGTATGCGGCGACCCGTTATCAGGCCGTTCATCTGGTGCCCAGCCTGCAGCCGCTGCAATTCCCGGTCATCGACGGGCTCCCGCTGCTCGCCGTCGTGCTGGGACTGCTGCCGATTCTGATCGCACCGCCGACTCCACGGACCACCCTGGTCACCCCCGTCCGGTCATTGTCCAAGGCTCTCGAGGACGCGGCATGATCCGGCTGGAAGACGTCGGTGTCTGGTACGACGATGACGCACCACCGGTGTTGAGAGAGGTTGACCTGCAGATCGACGAGGGCGAGTTGGCCCTGGTGGTCGGGGTCACCGGAGTCGGCAAGTCCACCCTTCTCGGCCTGTTCAACGGCCTGGTCCCACACTTCACCGGCGGGCGGCTGCACGGCCGGGTCACCGTCGGCGACTACGACACCCGTATCCATCCACCCCGTGAAATGGCCGATGTCGTCGGACGGGTCGGTCAGGACCCGCTCGCCGGATTCGTCACCGACACCGTGGAGGAAGAGCTCGCCTACGGGATGGAGCAACTCGCCGTACCCGCTTCGGTGATGCGCAAGCGGGTCGAGGAGGTGCTGGACCTGATGGGTATCGCCGAGCTGCGCGACCGCCCACTGCACACCCTGTCCGGAGGGCAGCAGCAACGGGTCGCCATCGGGGGTGCGCTCAGCGCCGGACCGAAGGTGCTCATCCTCGACGAGCCGACCTCGGCACTGGACCCGGGCGCGGCCGAGGACGTCATCGCTGTCGTGACGCGGCTGGTGCACGATCTGGGTACGACCGTCGTGATGGCAGAGCACCGGATGGAGCGGGTACTGCAGTACGCCGATCAGCTGATCCTGTTGCCTGGCGAGGGCCGGGTGCGCAGCGGTCTGCCCGCACGTCTGATCGCCGACTCGCCCGTGGTGCCGCCCGTCGTACGCCTGGGCCGGGAGCTGGGGTGGGCGCCGCTGCCGCTGTCGATACGCGACGCCCGACGGATGGCCGGCCCCACCCGCGAGCGCCTGGCCCACACCGCGCTGCCCCCGGTTCTACGCATTGCCCAGGACGGCCCGGACGCAGTGCGGGCGCGCAAGGTCACCGTCGCATACGGCGGGCTGATCGCGGTCCGTGAAGTGGACCTCGCCCTGCGCCCCGGGTCGGTGACCGCGCTGATGGGTCGCAACGGGTCGGGCAAGTCCAGCCTGCTCTGGGCGCTACAGGGTGCTGGTCGGCGAGCGTCCGGGCAGGTCGAGGTACTCGGCGCCGACCCGGCACAGTTGTCGCCCGACGCAGCACGTCGGCGCATCTCGCTCGTGCCCCAGTCGGCGACCGACCTGCTCTACCTGGAGACGGTGGCCGCCGAATGTGCCGCGGCCGACCTGGGAGCGGGTGCCACACCGGGCACCTGCCGGGCACTGGTGGACAGACTGGTGCCCGGCGTACCCAGTGCCCACCATCCGCGCGACCTGTCCGAGGGCCAACGCCTCGCGGTGGCCCTGGCTGTACAGCTGAGCGCCGACCCGGCGGTGCTGCTGCTGGATGAGCCGACCCGCGGCCTGGACTACCTCGCCAAGGCGCAGCTCGTCCACGCACTGGATGCGCTGGCTGCGCAGGGTCGCTGCGTGCTGGTGGCAACTCACGATGTGGAGTTCGTGGCGCAGGTCGCTGATCGCGTCGTGGTGATGGCGCAGGGCGAGATCATCGCGGACGGCCCGACGCCCGAGGTCGTCAGCTCCTCACCGATCTTCGCCCCCCAGGTCGCGAAGATCCTGGCTCCCCGACCGTGGTTGACCGTTGACCAGGTCCGGGCATCGCTGACAGGAACACCGTGACCGATCAGAAAATCACCGGCCGGGCACCAGGTGGCGACCTCAGCGGCGACCTGGTCACCAGCCTGGACCACCCCGCCATCCGGTTCACTCGCATGTCCGGCCTGGTACTGAGCCTGGTGTCGGTGGCCGGCCTGATCATGTTCGCGTGGCCGCTGCTGGTGAAGGTGTCGCCCGCGGCCACTGGGCACAGCGTCGACGCACCGTTCATCTTCATCGCGATACTGCCGCTGCTGGTGCTGATCGTGCTGGCCCAGCTCTCCGAGGGCGGCATGGACTCCAAGGCCCTCGCGATGTTAGGTGTGCTGTCGGCGATCGAGGCGGCGCTGCGACCGTTGGGCGCCGGGACGGGAGGCGTCGAGACAGTCTTCTTCCTGCTCATTCTTGCCGGGCGGGTCTACGGGCCGGGGTTCGGTTTCGTGCTGGGTTGCACGTCACTTTTCAGTTCCGCACTGCTTACCGCGGGGGTCGGGCCGTGGTTGCCGTTCCAGATGCTGTGCTCGGCCTGGATCGGACTGGGCGCCGGGCTGCTGCCGCGCAAGGTCCGCGGCAAGCGGGAGATCACGATGCTGGTCGGGTACGGCATCGTGGCCGCGTACGGTTTCGGGCTGCTGATGAACCTGTGGTCCTGGCCCTTCGCCACCGGCGTCGAGGTGTCCTACTACTCGGGTCAGCTTTCCTATGTCCCCGGCGCCTCGGTGTTGGACAACCTGCACCGTTTCGGGATCTACACGCTGCTGACCTCGACCGGCGGCTGGGACACCGGGCGCGCGATCACCGACACGATCGCGATTGCGACGCTGGGTCCGCCTGTGCTCGCGGTGCTGCGGCGCGCCGCACGGCGGGCGTCCTACGACCCGATCCGCTCCACCGACTGAGGCCCGCCGGACCGAACCTCTCCTTATATACATAGCGCGCCTGAATAGGTGCAGGACGAAGGGCCCGCAGCACAGTCGCTGCGGGCCCTTCGTCGTTCAGTTGTTAAGGCGCAAACCTCAGTACATGTCGGACGGGTCCTTGTCCGTCCAGTTCAAGGTGCGCTCGACGGCCTTGTTCCACTTGGAGTAGAGCCACTTGACCTTGTCGTCGTCCATCTTCGGTGTCCATCGCTTATCCTCGGCCCACTGCTTGCGTAGTTCGGCCTCGTCCTTCCAGAACCCGACGGCCAGACCGGCGGCATACGCCGCGCCCAGAGCAGTCGTCTCGGACACAACCGGGCGGATGACCGGCACCCCCAGGATGTCGGCCTGGAACTGCATGAGGGTCTCGTTGACGACCATTCCGCCGTCGACCTTCAGTTCGGTCAGCGCGACGCCGGAGTCGGCGTTCATCGCATCCACGACCTCACGGGACTGAAAAGCCGTGGCCTCCAGCGCCGCACGGCAGATGTGGTTGCGGTTGTTGAAGCGGGTCAGACCGACGATCACACCGCGCGCATCCGAGCGCCAGTGCGGTGCGAAGAGGCCGGAGAACGCCGGCACGATGTAGACGTCACCGTTGTCCTCGACCTTCTTGGCATACTCCTCCACCTGCGGGGCCGAGTCGATCATCTTCAGGTTGTCCCGCAGCCACTGCACCAGCGAACCGGTGACCGCTACCGAACCCTCCAGGGCGTAGATCGGTTTTGCGTCACCGATCTTGTAGCAGACGGTGGTGAGCAGGCCGTTCTTGGACATCACCTTCTCTTCACCGGTGTTCAGGAGCAGGAAGTTACCGGTGCCGTAGGTGTTCTTGGCGGTACCGATCTCGAAGCAGACCTGACCGAAGGTCGCGGCCTGCTGGTCGCCCAGGATGCCCGCGATCGGGACCCCGGACAGCGGACCGGCTTCGCGGACCTTGCCGTACTCCTCCGAGGATGAGCAGATTTTCGGCAGCATCGACTTGGGCAGGCCCATCAGGGCGACGATCTCGTCGTCCCAGTCAAGGGTGTCCAGATCCATCATCAGCGTCCGGGAGGCATTGGTGACGTCGGTGGAGTGCACGCCGCCGTTGACACCGCCGGTGAGGTTCCACAGCACCCAGGTGTCCATATTGCCGAAGAGCAGGTCACCGGCTTCGGCCTTCTCGCGCGCGCCGTCGACGTTGTCCAGGATCCAGCGGGCCTTCGGACCGGAGAAGTAGGTCGCCAACGGCAAACCGACCTTCGCCTTGAAGATGTCAGCGCCCAGCTCGTTCGCGCCGGCGAGTTCGTCGCAGATGCGCTGGGTGCGGGTGTCCTGCCAGACGATCGCGTTGTAAACGGGCTTACCGGTCGTCTTGTCCCAGACCACCGCAGTCTCGCGCTGGTTGGTGATACCGATCGCGGCCACGTCGCTGGTCGAAGCATCGGCGTTGACCAGGACATCGGAGCAGACCTGCCGGGTGTTCTTCCAGATCTCTTCCGCGTCGTGCTCGACCCAACCGGACTTGGGGAAGATCTGCTCGTGCTCCATCTGCGCCGTCGCGACGATCTTGCCATCGTGGTCGAACAGAATGCAGCGGGTGCTGGTGGTGCCCTGGTCTATCGATGCAATGTATTTAGCCATGGTGCTGATCTCCTAGATAAGTGCTGCTCATGCTGATGTGGGGGTGCGGATCACATATAGATACGGGCGACCAGCGCCGCAAGGACAGCGCCGACAAGGGGTCCGACGACGGGCACCCATGAGTAGCTCCAGTTGCTGCTGTCCTTGTTGGGGATCGGCAGCAGTGCATGCGCGATACGCGGGCCGAGGTCACGGGCCGGGTTGATGGCGTAACCAGTAGGACCACCGAGGCTGTTACCGATAGCGAGGACGACGAACGCGACGGCTAACGGACCGAGCTGCGACGGCGTCTTGCCGGAGACCAGGATGAAGAAGATCAGCACGAAGGTGCCGATGATCTCGGTCACGAGGTTCCATCCGTAGGACTTGATCGCCGGACCGGTGGAGAAGATCCCCAGCGACGGGGCATCCAGACGGTCATCGAACTGCTTCTTGTACGCCAGCCAGGCGATTACTGCGCCGAGGAAGGCACCGAGGAACTCGCCCGCGAAATAGACCAGCGTCGATCCGAAGGTCACGCTGACGCCCTTGGCATATTCGGGTGCACCGTCGACCAGCAGACCCACAGTGACAGCAGGGTTCAGATGAGCACCGGACTTGTAAGCGGCGTAGACACCGCCGAAGACGCCGAGCCCCCACCCGAAGTTGATCATCAGGGTGCCGCCTTCGAAGCCACCCGATTTGGGAAGCACGGCGTTGGCTACCACGCCGATACCGAGCGTGAGCAGGATCGCGGTCCCGATCACCTCGCTGAAAAACACCGACCACAGACTCATATATCTCCTTCTTCGCCGCGGAGTGTTGCGCGGGATAGCGGTTCGAGTGATCTGAATCACACGGTGGCTGAATTTTGAGTGGGAACTTCCACCACGGATAGTGCCGAACTCTATGACGCACGTCACAGGGGCGCCACCATGTCCGTTCGGCATTGCCGAACAAACTCCTGTTCGGCAATGCCGAACGACTCGAAGGAGGGCATCAGTCCGCGGCTAGGCTGCAATGGTGGCCAAATCAGTGCAGTCCGTGGAACGGGCTGCCAGCATGCTGCGCCTACTGGCCTCCGAAACCGAGCCGCTTCGCCTGATGCAGGTCTGCACTGCGCTCGACTTGGCAAAGGGCACGACACACGGCCTCTTGCATACGCTGGTCGAGGTGGGTTTCGTCACCCAGGACACTTCGGGCCGCTATCTGCTGTCCCCCGATCTGCCGCATCTCGGGTCCACCCACCTCGACCTCAACGAGTTGCGCTCACTCGGGTTGAACTGGACCGACACGCTGGCCGCGCGCACCGGTGAGTCGGCTCGACTCGCGGCCTTCCACAATGGCCAGGTCGTGGTTGCCCACCACGTCTTCAGAGCCCGCACCTCCCGATCCCGTCAGGAGGTACAGACCGGCTTCATGCTCCCCCTGCATGCCAGCGCGCTGGGCAAAGTGCTGCTGGCTTTCGACCCGGGTGCGGCGCGCAGCATCATCGGTACCGACCTCACGAGCCTGACCTTCCGGACCGTGGTCAATCGCAGTCAGCTGATGCGCGAACTCGCCGATGTTCGAGACGACGGATGGGGGGCCTGTGTCGAGGAAGCAGAACCGGACCTGGCGGATATCGCCGCACCGGTACGCGACTCCAGCGGACACGTGGTGGCTGCCATCGGCATCCACGGTGCGGTGGGCAACCTCTGCGACGAGCAGCTGCGGCCGTGGCCGCAGCTGACCCACGAGGTGACGATTGCGGCCCGACAGATCTCCCGTGTCCTTGGTCATGGAGCACTGTGATGAAGCAGCGGTACGTCGCGGCGCTGGATCAGGGCACGACCTCCACCCGATGCATGCTGTTCGACTCACGCGGTCAGATGGTTGCACTCACCCAGCGTGAACACCGTCAGTACTACCCACGACCTGGCTGGGTCGAGCACGACGCCGCCCAGATCTGGG
The DNA here is from genome assembly GCA_030853805.1 of Actinomycetota bacterium. Lineage (GTDB taxonomy): Bacteria > Actinomycetota > Actinomycetes > Actinomycetales > Dermatophilaceae > Allobranchiibius. Next base: position 10,771 of record JALYUK010000136.1, read on the forward strand.
ACATCGTGAGCAAGATCGTGCCCCGCACCCTGGCCGATGCCGGCGTGAGCGTGGATCAGGTGGTGGGTCTGGGTATCACCAATCAACGCGAGACCACCGTCGTGTGGGATCGACACACCGGTGTGCCCGCACACCGGGCCATCGTCTGGCAGGACGTCCGCACAGCCGACCTGTTGCCCCGGGTCGTCGAGGGGATCGGTGCGCAGGTGATGCAGGAACGCACCGGTCTGCCGTTGTCGACGTACTCCTCGGGACCCAAACTGCGGTGGCTACTTGAGCAGGATCCCTCACTGCGGGCCCGCGCAGAACGGGGTGACCTGCTGTTCGGGACGATGGATACCTGGCTCGTCTGGAACCTGACCGGAGGGCCTGGCGGTGGCCGACACGTCACTGACGCCACCAATGCCAGCCGCACCATGTTGATGGATCTGGACACCCTCGACTGGGATGACGAACTGTTGGCTGCCATGCGGGTCCCCCGGGCGATGCTTCCCCAGATCGCCCCGACGATCTCGACAATAGGGATGACGCGCAGCCCGGTCGCCGGTATCCCGATCACGGCCATGATCGGAGACCAGCAGGCCTCGCTCTTCGGCCAGACCGCGTTGGAGCCGGGCGAAGCCAAATGCACCTTCGGTACCGGCAGCTTCCTGCTGCTCAATACCGGCACCGAAGCGGTCCGCTCGCGGCGTGGACTGATCACCACCGTGGCCTACGAACTCGAAGGGCAACCTCCGGTGTACGCACTGGAAGGTGCGATGGCTGTAGCGGGAGCGTTGGTGAAGTGGTGCCGCGACAACCTCGGGCTGATCCGGTCGGTGGCAGAGATCGAGACCCAGGCGCTCACCGTGCAGGACAACGGCGGCTGCTACATCGTCCCCGCCTTCGCGGGACTCTTCGCCCCCCACTGGGAGAGCGAGGCGCGCGGCATCATTGTCGGCCTCACCGGTTACGTCACCAAGGCGCATATCTGCCGCGCCGTACTCGAAGCCACCGCGTGGCAGACCCGGGAGGTGGTCGAAGCCATGAACCAGGACGCGCAGGTCCCCCTCGCAACGATCGCGGTCGACGGTGGGATGACCGCCAACAACCTGCTCATGCAGATAGTCGCCGATGTCCTCGACGTCCCGATTGTGCGGCCGATGATGGCCGAGACCGTCGCGCTCGGCGCGGCCTACGCCGCAGGGATCGGGGCCGGCTACTGGCCCGACCACCAGGTGTTGCGCGACTACTGGCAGCCGGCAGCGGAATGGCTCCCCGCGATGGACCCGAACCGGCGCGATGCCGAATGGGCGAACTGGCGCCGAGCGGTCCGGTCCTCGATCGACTGGGGCCATCGGGATTGACCACTGGACTGTGCGTGACGAACTGCCCGACTGCCCAGGTGGCTCCGGACATGCATAAACTCACAATCGACGTCAACCAACGAGGAGCCACGACATGGTGATGCAACCCTTCAGCGCGACGCTTTCGCCTGAACAGCACCAGCAGGCCTGGAATGACCTGCAGAACATCCACTTCGACGTGCTCGTCATCGGTGGTGGAGTCACCGGCGCTGGAGCAGCCCTGGACGCTGCGACCCGCGGTCTCAAGGTGGCGATGGTCGAGGCCCGCGACTTCGCGAGCGGTACGTCCTCCCGCAGCAGCAAGCTGTTCCACGGCGGTTTGCGATACCTGGAGCAGCTGAACTTCAGCCTCGTTGCCGAAGCGCTCAAAGAGCGCGAGATGATGATGACGACGATTGCGCCGCACCTGGTGCACCCGGTGCCTTTCCTCTACCCGCTGAGCCACCGGGTCTGGGAACGGCCCTACGTCGCCAGCGGTCTGATGCTCTACGACAACATCAACGGCAAGCAGTCGGTGCCGCGACAGAAGCACCTGACCCGGACCGGTGCGCTGCGCCTCTTCCCGAGCCTCAAGAAGGACGCGCTGACCGGCGCCGTCCGGTATTTCGACGCTCAGGCCGACGATGCCCGGCACACCATGACGGTGGTTCGCACGGCCGCCAACTACGGGGCTGTCGTCCGCAACTCCACCGAGGTCGTCAAGATGCTCAAGGAAGCCGATCGGGTGGTCGGTGCGGTCGTCCGCGATGTCGAGAGCAGCGAAGAGATCGAGGTCAAGGCGAAGGTCGTCGTCAACGCGACCGGCGTCTGGACCGACGACGTGCAGAAGATGGCCGGGGGCCGGGGCAGATTCCATGTCCGGGCGTCCAAGGGCGTGCACATCCTGGTGCCGCGCGATCGAATCGCCGGCGAGGTCGGCCTGATCCTGCGCACCGAGAAGTCAGTGCTCTTCGTCATCCCGTTCGGTCAGCAGTGGATCATCGGGACCACCGACACGGACTGGGTCTACGACCTCGCGCATCCGGCCGCAACATCCAAGGACATCGACTACATCCTCGAACACGTCAACACGGTGCTGACCACCCCGATCGACCGCGACGACATCCTCGGCGTGTACTCGGGCCTGCGCCCGCTGCTCGCCGGCGAGAGCGAGGACACCAGCCAGTTGTCGCGTGAGCATGCAGTTGCGCGTCCGCAGCCCGGTCTGATCTCGATCGCCGGTGGCAAGTACACGACGTACCGGGTGATGGCCGTCGACGCCATCGACGCGTGCGCGGAGGATCTCGGTGAGCTCAAGCCGTCGGTCACCCAGTACGTGCCGCTGATCGGCGCGGAGGGCTACAAGGCGATGCTCAACCTCAAGCACGAGCTCGCCGCCGAAACCGGCCTGTCGGACTGGCGCATCGAGCACCTGCTCGGTCGGTACGGCTCCAAGCTGCACGAGCTGCTCGCACTCGGTGACGACGACCCGTCGATGCTCGAGCCGGTCAAGAACGCGGAGCAGTACCTGCGTGCCGAGTTCAAGTACGCCGTGACACATGAAGGCGCCAAGCACATCACCGACGTGCTGGCCCGGCGGACCCGCATCTCGATCAACACCAAGCACCGGGGCACCGACTGCGTTCAGGAATGCGCGCAGATCATGGGCGCCGAGCTCGGCTGGGACGAGGCTACGACAGAGCACGAGGTTGCGGCGTACGTCGAGCGGGTCCAGGCAGAGCGGGCGAGCCAGGAGCTGATGACCGACGAAGAGTCGGACGCCGCGCGCCGCGAAGCTGCCGAAACCCGTGGTGGGCTGCGTCAGGTCACCGCGACGAAATAGATCTGGGATACAGCGCGCCAGGCCCGATCTGTCAAAGGCTTCCCACAGGGAAGACACAGGTCGGGCCTGGACGGCGTACAGGGCAAACCGGTCTACTGGGCGTATGGCTTCTCCTGCGTTGAAACATCCCGATGGCAGCAAGGTGCGTGTGCTGGTCGTCGATGACGAGTCCAACCTCGCCGAGTTGCTCAGCATGGCACTGCGCTACGAGGGGTGGGACATCAAATCTGCGGGCACCGGATCCAGCGCGGTGCGGGTCGCCAAAGAGTTCAAACCGGATGCCGTGGTGCTCGACATCATGCTGCCGGACTTCGACGGTATGGAGGTGCTGCGGCGGCTGCGCGATGACGATCCCACGCTCCCGGTGCTCTTCCTCACCGCGCGGGACTCCGTCGAGGACCGGATCGCGGGCCTCACGGCGGGCGGTGATGACTATGTCACCAAACCGTTCAGCCTGGAGGAGGTCGTCGCGCGGGTCCGCGCGCTGCTACGACGCTCGGTGCAGTTGACCGAGCCGGCCTCCCCCACCCTGGCCGTCGGCGACCTCACCCTCGATGAGGACAGCCACGAAGTAATGCGCGCCGGGATCGAAATCACTTTGACCGCAACGGAGTTCGAATTGTTGCGGTACCTCATGCGGAACCCGAAGCGGGTGCTGTCCAAGACGCAGATCCTGGACCGGGTCTGGCATTACGACTTCGGTGGCCAGGCCAACGTCGTCGAGCTCTACATCTCCTACCTGCGCAAGAAGATCGATGCCGGTCGTGCCCCGATGATCCACACCATGCGGGGCGCCGGATACGTGCTCAAGCCCGCCGCCTGAGCATCCGCGCCGCTGACAGTGAATACCGCCCTGCGCCCCTCCGGGTGGACACTGCGAACGAAGCTGGTCTCGTCGGTGCTGGCGCTGTCGATAGTGGTGATCTTCGGGATCGGAGCTCTCGTTGTCTGGGAGTTGCAGCGCACCCTGCACAACAAGGTCGACACTCAGCTGACTACCTCAGCACAACAGATCAAAAACGGTCCCCCCGATTCTGCAGCCCTCGCCAACCAAGGCAATGGCAGCGGCGACTCACTTCAGGTGGACATGTCTGGCGGTCAGATAATTTGCTCCGACCCCACTGGTAGCTACATCTTCCCCAACTGCAACCAGGGCCAGCGTCGAGCGAACATCTATCGCCTGGGTGAGAGACCCATCCGGCTCACTGATCGCCAGGTGCAGCTCATGCTGAATACCCACCTGAGCATGCGACCCAGCACTGTGACGCTTCACAAGACGGTTCAATACCGGGTTGTCGAAGTGCAGCACTCAGTGCCGTTGGTGAACCAGCAGCCCATCGAGGTCACGACGATCATCGGGTTGCCGCTGCGTGACAACAAGGACACCGTGCAGCGGGCGGCGTTGGCCGTCATCTTGTTGTCGGTAGCCGGACTGATCCTGGTCGGACTCGGGTCGGCCTACCTGGTGCGTCGCAATCTGGAGCCGCTACGCCGGGTCGCAGCGACGGCAACCCGGGTCTCCACCTTGCCGCTGTCCACCGGCGAAGTCGTCATGCAGGAGCGCGTCGCGCCGTCCGACACCGACGAGCGCACCGAGGTCGGCCAGGTGGGCGCGGCGCTGAACCAGATGCTCGACCATGTGACGGGTGCGCTGACCGCCCGCCAGGAGAGTGAGACTCGAGTACGGCAGTTCGTTGCCGACGCCAGTCACGAGCTACGGACACCGCTCGCATCGATCCGTGGGTATGCCGAGCTGTCCCGTCGCGAGCATGAACCGGTCCCCGAGGGCGTGCAGCATGCGATGAGCCGCATCGAGTCGGAGTCGACCCGGATGACGGCCCTGGTCGAGGACCTGCTGCTGCTGGCACGCCTGGACTCCGGACGACCCTTGGAACGGGAGCCGGTCGATGTGACCCTGCTGGTGATGGAGACGACCTCCGACGCCCGAGCGGCCGGCCCCGACCACCGGTGGGCTCTGGACTTGCCGGAGGAACCCGCTGAGATGATCGGCGACGAAGCACGGATCAGGCAGGTCCTGATCAATGTGCTGGCGAACGCCCGACGGCACACACCGCCGGGCACGTTGATCACCACCCGCGTCGGCGACACGAGATACGAGACGGTCATCCGCGTCACGGACAACGGCCCGGGTATTCCCCCGGAGCTGCTCCCACACATCTTCGAACGGTTCATCCGCGGCGACTCGGCACGGACCCGCACCGAGGGGTCGACTGGGCTGGGGCTGGCGATCGTCTCGGCCGTCGTCAGCGCGCACGGCGGTCGCCTGGAGGTCGCATCACAACCGGGCGAAACATCGTTCACCATCTATCTGCCGCGTGCCGCAGCAGTGCCAACCTGAGCAGTGCCAACCTGGGCGGATGATCGCGGGAGATGTCGAACATGCAGACAGCCCGAGCCGGCTGGCTCGGGCTGTCATCCGATGTCGTTGCTGACATCACTGTGCGGAGGCGGAGGGATTTGAACCCTCGATGGGGTTTTAAGCCCCAAACCCGCTTAGCAGGCGGGCGCCATAGACCTGACTAGGCGACGCCTCCAAATGCAAGCGTCCGCAAGGTTACCGGGGTCCTCGCGCCGGACCAAACCGGCCACTACAGATCGAACGCTGGGGTGCCGGTGCCGTAGTAGTGGACAATGGCGGACACTGAGCTTGATCTGTTGCAGGACCAACACGCGGAAGTAGGACATGGCGGAACGTGGCGGACCCGGTCCATCAGACCATCGGGCACAGCTGCCTCGGTCGAGTCGTGATGGCTCCGGCAAGGTGGCGCCGCAACGAGGTCCTGCATCGGGCACCGGATCCACCCCGTCCCGGCACGACGTCCGCGAATCACGCGTCCACGAAGTACGACGGGCGATGTTGCTGACAGCGTTGAGCGCGGTGCTACCCGGACTGGGGCTGGTGTTCACCCGCAAGCGCCGCCTCGGCCTGCAGCTGCTGGTCGGATCGGCTGTCGCCGTCGCGATCCTGCTGTGGCTGCTCCTTCGTAACGGTGTCATCCGAGGTGCTGCAAGTCTGCTGTCCACCGGTGGGTTGTACTTTCTGCTCTTCGTCTGCCTGATCGGGGGGCTGCTGTGGCTCGGCGCGATCGTCGCCACGTACGCCGAGACGACCGGTCGACGGTGGCCCCATCAGACCCGGTGGATGCACCGTCTCTTCGCGGTCATGCTCTGCGTGGCGGTAGGAGTGCCGGCTGCTGTCGCGTCGAACTACGTGTGGGTCACCAAAGGCACCCTGGACACCGTCTTCACCGGCCGGTACGGAGGACGCGATGCCGGTCAACGGGGCCCGGTCGGCGGCACCGACCCCTGGAAGTCGGTCCCCCGCGTCAACATGCTCTTCCTCGGCTCCGACGCCGGCGCCGACCGCACAGGCGTACGCACCGATTCGATCATGGTGGCCAGCATCGACACGCACACCGGCGACACGACACTGGTCAGCGTCCCCCGCAACCTGGAGCGGGTGCCTTTCCCCGCGGCCAACCCGCTGCACAAGATCTACCCGAACGGCTTTTACTGCCCGTCGCGCGGCGCAGGTCACGACTGCCTGATGGACGCCATCTGGACCGAGGCAGGCACCAACTATCCGGCCCTTTTCCCCAAGGACGAGAAGAACCCCGGGCTGGACACCACGCGTGAGGTGGTCAGCGCGATCGTCGGGATGCCGATCGACTACACCGTCGTGATCGACCTGCTCGGCTTCCAGCGGCTGGTCGACGCCATGGGCGGAGTGAAAATCAACGTCCCGAAGGGCGGCATCGCGATCGGCGGCAGGATCGCGAACGGTCGCATCGTGCCGGGCAGCATCACCGGTCGCGTCCCGGAGGGCTACCGGAAGCTGAACGGGAATCAGGCGCTGTGGTACTCCCGCAGCCGCGTGGAGAACAGCGACGATGATCGCACGAGGCGTCAACGCTGCATGGTCAATGCCCTGATCGACCAGGCCAACCCGTTCACCATGGTCACCAAGTTCACCGACGTGATGGCAGTGGCCCGTCAGAGCATCACGATGGACGTGCCCCAGAGCCGCTTGGACGCCTTCGCCACCCTGGTCACCAGGATGAAGAAAGGGAATGTACGCAGCGTCAACTTGAGTTACCCGACCATCGCAAGCGGTAATCCCGACTTCGCGAAGATCAAGCGCCTGGTCAAGAGCGCCATTGACCGCCCACACACGGTCAAAAAGCCGACTCCCGCTAAAACGACGACCCCGGGTAGCTCCTCGAGCCCCTCTCCCAGCACCACCGCGAAGCCCATCGAGAACACCTCCGACTCCTGCTGAAACATCGCTCACGGTCGACCGGTGCGCTCACCCAGCACCGATCGACCGAGCGGAATCATCCACCGGGACGACAGAATGCCCCACCACCCTGCGGGTGGTGGGGCATTCTGCAGGAGATCTATCGCGGCGAGCCGCGGTGCTCCTTAAGCCTGTTGGTGACTCAGGCGTTGACGACGTTGGTCGCCTGCGGGCCCTTGTCGCCCTGGGTGATCTCGAACTCCACGCGCTGCGCTTCGTCGAGGCTCTTGTATCCGTTGGTCTGGATGGCGGAGTAGTGAACGAAAACGTCCGGTCCCCCACCGTCCTGAGCGATGAAGCCGAAGCCCTTTTCAGCGTTGAACCACTTGACGGTGCCCTGTGCCATGAGCGGTAACTCTCTATCTTTTCTGGAATGGAACTCCACTTGTGCGAAACTCCGGCTGCCGTTGGGAGGTGCCCCGCCGAGCGTGAACCGTGGCCCACATACAAAATGCCCGCTAACCTGCTGCGGGCACTTCATCGTCCTGCGAGAAACTCCAACTGCAACCAAGTAGGACGCTAGCACGAATGCATGGACGGCGCCTACCCCCCGTGAGCCACCACATCGACCCGGCCCACCTCTTGTCCTACGCCGTGCCCCATCTGACATCGCGCACCGTCATCCACGCATCCAGAAGACACCCGTGCGTCGCCATGGCTACCGCAACGCCGACCTGCAAGGCCGCGCTACCTGACTGCGTCTCCCCAGACAGCGTCATCGCGGATCTGCGCCTTGAGAAGTTTCCCGGCAGCGTTGCGGGGCAACGGGGCATCACTGATGCGAACGTACTGCGGGACCTTGTAGTCGGCCACCCGCCCTGCGACATGCTTGAGTACCTCGGCCACGTCCAGGTCAGCGTCGCCGACGAGCACGACACCGACCTTCTCGCCCATGACCTCATCCGGGACACCGACGACGGCGGCCTCGATGACACCTGGAGCATCCGACAGCGCATCCTCCACCTCGATGCTCGCGACGTTCTCCCCACCGCGGTTGATCATGTCCTTCGCGCGGTCGACGATGGCGATCCGGCCCGCGTCGTCGACCGTCACGATGTCGCCGGTGCGGAACCATCCGTCAGCGGTCGTCGCAGGCGCGCGCCCACCCCAGTAGTGCTGCAGCACATTGGGTCCGCGGACGAGCAGCTCTCCGCGATCCCCGCTACTTCGGCCGGCGGGATCAATCGCGATATCCACGACGGGCGCCGGGTACCCGATGCTGTCGGCGTGTTCTGCGGCCTCCGTATCGGGTAGGACGCTGACGATCGAGCAGGTCTCCGTGGCGCCGAATCCGTTGAAGACCCGTGCCGAGGGGAAGGCCGCCTGCA